>JAUJMB010000042.1 GCA_030447045.1 Rubrobacteraceae bacterium
TGGACCTCGGCTTCCACCTCCCCTACGGGCTTGTCACCGCAGTGGCCTACGAGGCGTTCAACGGCACCTCGTAGACCCGTGGATCAGGCATCCCGACACGATCTTCTGCGCGGGGAGCGTAGTGGTGATGGTCGCTCCGCTTAGGGGCTGCCCCTCGTCGGTGCGCTATTCACCGAGTTGCCTAGAAGGATTGTTCCCCGAAGTCTGGATGCAGGATCCTGCATAAACCCTGGCGTCGGAATGAGGTTCGGCCTCCCGGCTCCGCTCGGGCGCTGGTGGCAGATCACGACATGTGGGCAGCGGGCATAAAAATTCGTCCTGCCGGATACCGCATGTCCGGGGCGGGCGTTACCCGCCCCTCACCTCTCCGGAGGCCTGACGTGGACCCTCGCCCGAAAGACTAAAGCGCTATGCTCAGCTCCGTCTCGGCCCCGCGGGCCACGGCGCGGAAGTCCACGCGCGCCGTTGTCGCACCCTGCGTGGGCCGAGGCGAACGCGGTCGCGACGGTCGTCCAGGCCCTCGCCCTGGGCCGGCCCGACGTCGGCTTCTTCCTGCGCTCGGACGGGCGCGGCGCGCTGGCGCTGCCCGCGGCGGCGGACCTGCGCGAGAGGGTCTCCCAGGTCCACGGCCTCTCGCTCGCCCGCGGCCTCGTCGCGCTTGAGGACCCTGTGGTGTGGGGCCTCGTGAGCCCGCTCGAGATGAGCTTCCCCACCCGCCGCCACCTGCACGTCGCCGTGAACGGGCGGGTGGTCGACGCCGACTCCTTCGCCCCGGCCATAGCCAGGGCATACGCCGACCTCCTGCCGAAGGGGCGGCACCCGGCGGCGTTTTTGAGGTTGGACCTCGGCCCCGGCGAGGTGGACGTCAACGTCCACCCGGCCAAGAGCGCGGTGCGGCTGCGCGGCGGCCGGTCCGCGTACCCGCTCGTCGTCGGGGCCATCCGGGCCGCCGTATCTCCGGACCGCGGGCCCGGGGTCGGCGTCCCCGAGGAGGAAGGGGGTACGGACCTCGTCCCCATCGGCCAGTTCGCCGGGCGCTGCATCGTCGCCCAGGAGGGGGACGCCCTGATCATCCTCGACCAGCACGGCGCCCACGAACGCATCCTCTACGAGAAGCTACGGGAGAACCCCGAGGCCCCGCCGGCCTCTCTCGAACGTCCGGTGACGGCGACGCTGCCGGAGGATCTGGCCACCGAGGTATGGGCCTTGGAGGAGGACCTCGGCTCACTCGGCTTCCTCTTCGAGCCATTCGGGCCGGACGCGGTGAGGGTCAACGCGGCGCCGGAGACGGCCGCGGACCCCGAGGCGGCGTTCCTTGCCGCGCTGCACGCCCTCGCCGGCGGCGAGGACCTCGCCAAGGCCCTGGCCTGCAAGGGCTCGACGAAGTTCGGCGAGGACCTGTCCAGGGAGGGGATGGCGGCCCTGCTCCAAGAGTGGTCCTCCTGCGAGTTCCCGCACGTCTGCCCGCACGGGCGGCCCATCGTCAAGCGGGTGGCGCTGGCCGACCTGCTCAGGGAGTTCGGGAGGCTCTAGCGGGCCTACCCGGTTCGGAGAGAGAACGGACCGGCCTTCGGGCCGGCCCGCGGAGAATACCTTCCCGTGCGCGAGAGAAGCCCGCGCTGTTCGATCCCTGTTTAGGAGGGGTCGTCGTCCACGAGGGTCCGGCCCAGATTGAGGATGGTCGGGGCCCAGAGGCCGACGAAGATCGCCAGGTTCTGGTGGTCGCTGCGGTAGAGCGTGATGGAGATCAGGATCGAGGCCAGCGTGGGCCCTATGTAGACCGCTCTCCCTGCACCCATGCTTTTTCCTCCTTCGGGTCTCCTGCGGATGACTAAAACACCGCGGACTTCTATAGACTGTAAGCGAACTTAGAAGGGCATCCCGGGAGGGCAGGAATTTTGTATAAGAGCGAGCGCGGAGCCGAGAAGAGCCACACCCGACGTCCGGACCGCGGGGGCCGCTCGACGGTCTTCGGCACGAGGGGGGCGGTCGCCTGCGAGCACCCGGCGGCCGCGGTGGCCGGCCTGCGCGTCCTGGACGAGGGGGGCACGGCGGCCGACGCCTGTGTCGCGATGGCCGCCGCGATGGCCGTCGTCGGCCCGATGGCGACGGGCATGGGCGGCGACGCCTTCCTGCTCTTCTACGAGGCCTCGACGGGCCGCGTCATCGGCGCGAACGGCTCGGGCGCGGCCCCCGGGGCCGCCACCATCGAGAAGCTGCGGGACGCGGGCTTCGACGAGATGCCCGAACGCGGCGGGCCCCCGATCACCGTCCCCGGCGCCGTCCGGCTCTGGCAGGACGCGACGGACTCTCTCGGCAACCTGCCGCTCGCCCGCCTCCTCGAACCCGCCTACGAGCTCGCCGAGAACGGCTTCCCCGTCTCCGAGGTCTTCTCCCGCTACTGGGAGGTCGCGGAAGACCTGCTCCGCCGGGACGAGGCCGCCGCGGCGGCGCTCCTGAAGGACGGCCGGGCCCCGCAACCCGGCGAGGTCTTCGCCCAGCCGGACATCGCCGGCACGCTCTCGGCCGTCGCCGAGGGCGGGGCCGACGCCTTCTACAAAGGCCGCATCGCCCGCAGCATGGCCGAGGCCGCCCAGGCGGCCGGCGGCTACCTGACCGAGGGGGACCTCGCCGCCCACGAGACGCTGTGGGTCGAGCCCATCTCCACCGACTACAGGGGTATCCGGGTCTACGAGATACCGCCCCCCGGGCAGGGCATCGCGGCCCTGGAGATGCTCAACATCCTGGAGGGCTTCGACATGGCGGCCCTCGACCCTCTGGGCGCCGACCGCGTCCACCTCGAGGTCGAGGCCAAGAAGCTCGCGTACGGGGACCTGTACAGGGAGATAGGTGACCCTGAGTTCTGGCGCGAGCCGCCGGTGCCGACGGAGCGCCTGATCTCCAAGGAGTACGCCGACTCCCTGCGCGAGGGCATCTCCCCCGACCGCGTGACCGTCCCCTCCGCCGAGCCGCCTCTGGGCGAGGACACGACCTACCTCTGCGCCGTGGACGCCGAGGGGAACGGCTGCTCGTTCATTAACAGCCTCTACATGGGCTTCGGCAGCGGCATCGTCGCCCCCGGCACCGGCGTCTGCCTGCAGAACCGGGGCTTCTCCTTCCGCCTGGACCCGAACCACCCGAACGGGCTGGCCCCCGGCAAGCGTCCGATGCACACGATCATCCCCGGCCTCGCCACGCGCGAGGGCGCCCTCTGGGCCGTCTTCGGGAACATGGGCGGCCCGATGCAGCCCCAGGGCCACGCCCAGGTCCTCTCGAACCTCATAGACCATCGCATGACCCCCCAGGAGGCCGTCGACCACCCGCGCCACCTCCACCTCGACGGCACCCTGTTCGTCGAGGGCCGCCTGCCGGAGCACGAGGTCGGGCGGCTCAGGGAGAAGGGGCACGACGTGGAGGTCGGGGAGGATTACATAGTCTCCGTGGGAGGGGCGCAGGTGATACGGGTCCACGAAGACGGCGTCCGCGCCTGCGGCAGCGACCCCCGCAAGGACGGCTGCGCCCTCGCGCAGGGTCCCGGCGGCGAAGGGCGCCAGTGAACCGTACGGGCCCCGTAAAAGGCGGCCCCGCCCGAAGGGTCGCGGTGGCAGGGGTGGTCGGGGCGCTCTAGGTCGTCCTGAGCCTGCTGGTGGCGCCCCTCGCCTTCGGCCCCGTGCAGTTCCGGCTCGGGGAGGTCCTGAAGCCGCTGGTCATCAGGTTCCCGGCGGCCATCCCCGCCTTCGCGGTCGGGGTTGGGCTCGTCAACCTCTTCAGCCCCTTGGCCGGCGGGCTGGAGCTGGTCCTCATGCCAGCCGTGAACCTCGCGGGCGGCGTCCTCTGCTGGGCCGTCGCGCGCCGCGTCGGGGGCGTGGCCGGGACGTACGTCGCCAGCGCGCTCTTCGCGCTCGTCATCTGCGCGGGCGTGGCGACGGTGCTCCACTTCGCCGCCGGGCTGCCCTACCTCGTCGCCTTCGGTTCGGTCGCCGTCTCCGAGCTGGTGCTCCTGCTCGCGGGCAACGCCGTATTCGTGCGGAGGTTTTGAGGGGCTTCGGCCGGGCGTCGGTTAACATAGCCCGAAAAGCGCGACCGGCGCGAGGAGGTTTGCATGCAGCGAGAAGAAGGGCGGGTCCTTGGGCGCGACGCCAGGGGCCCCGTAGGTGCGGGCGAGATCGACACGGTCCCCTGGTCCCACGGCGGCAAGGACGCCGTCGTGGAGTTCACGACGGACGAGCTCACCGCGATCTGCCCGGTGACGGGCCAGCCGGACTTCTACGACCTGAAGCTGTCGTACCGCCCGAAGGGGCGCCTGCTGGAGTCCAAGGCCATGAAGCTCTACCTCTGGGGCTTCCGCGATGAGGGCGCCTTCGCCGAGGACCTCGCGGCGACCCTCCTCGAAGACCTCGTCGCCGCCTGCGACCCCGTCGAGATGACCGTGGACCTGACGCAGCAGGTGCGGGGAGGGCTCAAGATCCGAACCGTCGTCCGCCACGCCCCGCAGGAGGGTTAGTCCACCAGAGAACCTCGCTTGCCCCGCGGGCGGCCCCGATTCGTGTGCGCGCCGGTTCCGGTGTGTAATGCACCGGGGGGAACGGCTTTTGGGAAGGGGAGCCCATGACGGGCGTTACCGAGAGGCCTGCAGGGGAGGCCCCGGCGGCCTGGGGACGCCGGCTCAGGCTCATCGGTCCCGGTCTGGTCGTTGCGGCGGGGGACATGGTCTCCTCGCTCAGCGCGGGCACGGAGTTCGGGACTATCCTGATCTGGACGGTCATCCTCGGCGCGGCCCTGAAGTTCGCCCTCACCGAGGGGCTCGGGCGCTGGTACATGGCGACCAGGACGACCATCCTGGAGGGGTGGCACTCCATGGGCCGGTGGGCGAGCGTCTACTTTATCGTCTACCTGGCGCTCGTAACGTTCTTCTTCGGCGCCGCCGCGCCCTCCGCATCGGCGCTCGCCACGGACGCGATGTTCCCTGGCCTTATGCCGTTCCTGGCCGTAACCCTGCTCTGGCTCCTGAACCTTCGCGTCCCGCGCGAGTTCCGCAGCGGTGGCTCTCGAACCCGATCCTCGGCGTCCACCTCCTGATCTTCCTCTACGTGGGTGCCCAGGAGATCGTCGGCACCCTGAGAAGGTCGAGCCCATACCAAGTTCACGAAACTTAACAAAACTTTAAAGGTATCTTCGGCGTAGGCACTGGAACCGGCGCGCTTACGGGTTACTATGTGCAACATTGTTCTCCGGGCCGCTTCGCCCGCAACGGTCATCGACCGGGGCGTGGACCCGACACTTCTCCCGCGGCGTCCTGTCGCAACCTGAACAGATCACAGCATTGTTTTTGTCGTGAACGGAAGGTCAGGAAAGGGCGTTTTGGGATGAGAAGAGCGGCCGGTTCGACGGTTGACGTGGGCGTCTCAGGCATTCGGGCTGGCAGGACGGGCTCGCCTCCATCGCGGCGGGTAGGCGCCCAACAGCCCACGAGTGGGCGGTAGGCTGGCCATGGAAGAGCGAGACCTCTGCCTGCACGAGCTCTTCGAGCGCCAGGCCCGCAAGACCCCGGAGGCGACGGCCGTTGTGGACGCCGAGACCACGCTGACCTACGAGGAGCTGGACCGGCGGGCCGACGCGCTCGCCGGCCACCTGATAGCACTCGGCGTCGTTCCCGACGCCGCCGTGGGCGTGTACATGGAGCGCTGCGCAGAGTACGTGGTGGCGATACTGGCCGCCATGAAGGCCGGCGGCGCGTACGTGCCCCTGGAGCTCGCCTACCCGGTGTCGCAGCTGGAGGACGTCCTCTCCGACTGCGAGCCCGTCGTAGTTCTCACCAAGGACGCCCACACCGGGCGCCTGCCCGACTGGCAGCGCAGCTTCCGGATGGACGTGGATGAGCCCGCGGGCGAGGTCGCGGGCCCCCCGCCGGTGACGCGCGAGAACCTGGCCTTCATACCCTACTCGTCCGGTACGACGGGCAAGCCGAAGGGCATCGCGAACCCGCACCGGGCGCCGGTGCTCTCGTACCTGTGGCGCTTCGGGGTGAGCGACTACGGGCCGAGCGACCGGGTCGGGTGCAGCGTCTTTTTCGTGTGGGAGGTGCTCCGGCCGCTGCTCAGGGGCGGGGCCTCGTACGTGATCGGGGACGACGTCATCTACGATCCCCCTGCCCTGGTGCGGTACCTAGAAGAGCACCGCATCACCGAGATCCAGATGACCTCCTCGCTGACGGAGGCCGTCCTCGACTGGGGCGGCCCGGATCTGGCCGAACGGCTCCCCGGCCTGAAGACGATCTGGGTCTGCGGCGAGGTCGTTACGAAGACGCTCGCCCGGCGCCTGCTCGAAGCGCTCCCCCACGCCCGCTCCTTCAACCTCTACAGCATCGCCGAGACCCACGAGGTCGCCGTGACCGGGCTGCGGGAGGTCGTAGACCACCCGGACTCCACGTACTGCCCCGTCGGCCGACCCGTCCACCCGGAACGCCTGTACATCCTCGACGACGGGCTCCGGCGCGTGCCCGAGGGGGAGCCGGGCGAGGTCTGCGTCGGGGGTGAGATGCTCGCCCGCGGCTTCGTGAACCTGCCGGAGAAGACCGCCGAGCGCTTCGTGGCCGATCCGTTCGCCGGGGAAGAGGGTGCGCGGATGTACCGGACCGGCGACAGGGGGCGCCTCCTGCCGGACGGGCAGCTGGAGATACTCGGCCGGGCCGACTTCCGCGTCAGGATCAGGGGTTACAACGTCGAGCTCGGCGCCGTCGAGGCCGCCATCGAGGAGAACGTCGCCGTCAGGGCTTGCGTGGTGGTCTCGGAGGGCGGGGAGGGCGAGGACAAACGCCTCATCGCCTACGTCGTCCCCGAGCCCCGAGGGGACGACCGCTTCTTCGGCTGGAGCCTCGACCCGAAGACGGGGCGGAGCAAGGAGATCCGGGGCGTCCTGCGTAATGTGTTGCCCCACTACGCCGTCCCCGCGGTCTACGTGGCGCTCGACGCGCTCCCGATCCAGGCGACCTCGGGCAAGGTGGACCGCAAGAGGCTCCCCCCGCCCCCGCCCCGCCAGGCCCGCACCGACGGAAGCCTGCCGAGCACGACGCTCACGGCTGATGCGCCGCGCGCGCAGAAGGAGGACCTGCTCAAGCGCATCTGGGAGGAGGCGCTCCGCCTGGACGAGGGCGAGGTCGAGGCGGGGGACGACTTCTTCGACCTCGGAGGGCACTCGCTCGCCGCCGCCGGGCTCTCCGCCCGCGTCGAGGAGGGCTTCGGCGTTCACGTCTCGATGCCCCTCTTCATGGAGGACCCGACGGTGCGGGGCCTGTGCGACAGGATCGAAGCGCTCCAGCGCGACGAAGACGGCGACGCCATCGGCCCTTCAGATCTCGACCTGCGCGCCGAGGCCGTTCTTGGGCCGGAGATCGTACCGGAGGGCGCGGTAGACGCGGCGACCCTCCCGGACGCTAGGGACGTCTTCCTGACGGGCGCCACGGGCTTCCTCGGGGCCTTCCTCCTCGACGGGCTGCTCTCCTCCACGGGAGCACGCGTCCACTGCCTCGTTCGGGAGCGGGACGGCGAGGACCCGCTGGAGACCATCGCCTCCAACCTCGAATCCTACGGGCTTCCCACCGACCGGATGGATCGGGTCGTGCCGGTCGTCGGGGATCTGGGCGAGCCCCTGCTCGGGATGGACGAGGAGGGGTTCGACGCGCTGGCGCGCGAGGCGGACCTCGTGATCCACGCCGGCGCGGCCGTGAACCTGATCTACCCATACCCAGCACTCGAGGCGCCGAACGTGGGCGGCACGCGAGAGGCGCTGCGCCTGGCCTGCCGGCACAAGACCAAGCCGTTCCACTTCGTCTCTACGGATGGGATCTTCCCCCCCAACGCCGGCCTCTGCGGGGAGGACGCGGACCTCGACCCCCTCGCGGACGCGCGGGAGGACGGCTACGGCCGGTCCAAGTGGGTCGCCGAGAGGCTCGTCAGCGAGGCGGCGGACCGCGGTCTCCCAACCTGCGTCTACCGCCCCGGCTTTATCTCCGGCCACTCGCAGACCGGCGCCTCCAACCCGCGCGACTTGCTCGTCGCGGTCCTCTCCGAATCCCTGCGCCTCGGCGCCGCCCCCGAGATCGAGGGCTGGAGGATGGAGATGACGCCCGTGGACTTCGTGGCCGCCGCGATACTCGGCATCGCCGCGGACCCGGACGCGGCCGGCGGAACCTACCACCTCGCCAACCCGGAACCCGCGCCCGCCGGGACGCTCTTCGACCGGCTGGAGGACGCGGGGTACGCGCTGGAACGCCTCCCCTACGCGGAGTGGCGGGGCCGCCTCGAGGCCGCCCCGCCCGAAGACGGGCCCGGCGTCGTCCTACGCGGGGCCGCCCCCGACGCCGAGGACCTCTCCGACGGCAACGTCTACGACGACAAGAACACCCGGCGGGTCCTGGGCGAAGACGGACCCAGAAGGCCGGAGGTGGACGGGCACCTCCTCTCGACCTACGCCCGGTACTTCGCCGCGCGCGGTTGGGCGCCGGCGCCATCGGCCCTTCAGGAGCCCGGCCGGCGCCGCCGGGGGTGAGGCAGCCTCACACAGGCGCGGGGAACGCGGGTCGATCCGGCGTCGAGACAGCGGTGGTGCGCGATTCTCGAGACCTCTTGCCCGCGTCTCCCGGTCGGGGGAGTGCCCGCCACCATCCGACGGGTACTGCCGCCTCTCCCCGCAGATCCAGGCCAGGCAGGCCCAAGAATCGCCCCGGTGCCATCAAGCCTGGGCTTCGCTAGTATCCTCGCTTGGGGGCGGTAGCCTTGCGGCGATCCCTGCTCTCTTCTCTGAGGCGCGCCGCCACCAGGAGCTCGTACCCGCCGGCACTCGGCCTCGGCTCTCTCGCGCGCTCGCGCCACGCCAGCCGCACCGGCGCGTGCTCGTGCTCCCTTAGCCTCTCCTCGTGGCCCACGGACACCAGGGCCCGCTCGATCGGCGCACCCGAGCGGCGCAACTCGGCATACTCGCTCACGAACCTCGCGGAGTCCGGGTGTCCCGCAAGCATGCGTACGGCTTGCTCGTCGTTGGAAGGGGCTGCCACCCTCTCCGAAGCATGGCTCTTCGGGTTGTACCAGTACATCCGTGTCCTCCTTCCCAAAAGGACGCTCGTGTGTATGTACCCGATGCTACGAGTTCAAAACGGTCGCGGGGATGGCGGGAGGATCCCGGAGCCTCTATTCACCCGGGTGCGCGGAAGGCGTCTTCCGCGCCGTTGGGTAGGTCTCGGAGGCCGCCCCGACGTCGGTCGATCTCACGAGGCCCAAAGGAGGTCGCCGGGTGCGTAGCCGAGTGGCGGCCAGGAGGGCATACGACCGCCGCGGCGGCCGGGACTGTTGGGGGCTTGAGCGTCATCCTCGTGACCGGGGCCGGCGGCCAGATCGGCGGCTCTCGTCGAGGAACTCGTTTGCCGTGGCGGAGGGAGGAGCGCGTAAACGGCCTCGCCGCTCGCGGCGTGGACGCGGTCGTCGGGGACTTCGAGCGCCCGGGGTCTCTGCCGGGGGCCGAGGCGACGCGGGCCATCAGGTCGGGCGTGCCCGTAGTCCGGGAGGCGGGTGGTGGGCCTCGCCGGGCCAGGCGTGCCCTTCGGGCGTCCGGGTGCGCTCTCTACCCGTAGCTCCGCCTGGTATAGCGCCTCGTGGACCACCGGGAATACAAGGCCGGGGCTGGCTTTCGGCCGAGAAGGAGGAGGCGTAATGGACGAGCACGGGCTGGCGCGTATGGTGGGGTGGGTGAGCCTGGGGCTCGGGCTGGCGCTCGTCGTGTCGCCCGCGCGTATTGTCAAGGGGCTGGGCATGGGCGAGCGTCCCAACCTCGGGCGTCTCCTGGGCGTCCGGGACCTCGTCCTTGGCGCCGGGCTGCTGCGCGGCCGGAGCGAGGCCACCTGGCTGAAGGTCAGGGGGGTGGCGGACGTCCTGGACGCGGCGCTCATCCTGGGCGGCCTGTCCCTCGGCGCCTTCCCGAAAGGCCGGGCCCCCGTAGGCCTCGCCACCGCCACGAGCTTCGCCATCCTGAGCTTACTGCTCGCCCGTCGGCTGGACCGCTAGGGTCCCGGGCCTTCGCCGGACTACCGCGCCGTCCAGCGCTTGCGAGGCTCCGGGACGCCCGCAGGACCGGCGACGAGCCGGTCTGCGACCGCGCCGGTGGCGAAAGCGTAGATCGCCTTGTGAAGCAGGTCTATGGCCTGCTCGTCGACGGGCCAGGTCCACGGGGGCGCGCCGACGCCTGTGGCGTTCTCCAGGGACTGGTCGTTGAGCAGGCGCAGGTTCATGAAAGCGAACGAGCCGACCGGGCCGCGCACCCCGCGCTCGGCCATCAGCCCCCGCACCGCGCCGAGCAGCACGCCCTGGCCCCAGTGCATCGCCCAGTTCATCCACAGCCGCTCCTCGTCGGGCCTGACCGGGCGCCGCAGCAGCCGCTCCATCGTGTGGGCCGGCACGAAAGAGTTGGGCCTGCGGGTAAACCGCTGCTCCAGCTTCTCCGCGGCGGTCATAGCCGCCACCCCCACGAGCCCCGCCGCCAGACCCCGTACCGCCGCACCGAGCGTCATCGTCGCCACCTCCGTTACCGCTTGCGTGTCGCCGAGGCGCACCCCCACGGGCCGAAGGAGCCCCGCAATGCACCTCTTGTCGGTTCGTACCCCGCGGGGCGGGATCTACTCCGAACAAGACCGCCGCGGGGGTGAAGGGCGTCTTCGTGCCTGGGGACGCGCGTGATGCCAGGGCCCAACACGTGCTCGTCCGTCCCCGCGGGATGCGGCGTTGTTCTGTACGCCCGTCCCGGCGTCTACCGCGTCGGATCCCTCAGCGCCCGCCACGCCCGGCGCAGGTCCCCGCCGGGGCGCAGCGACTCGCTGAGGAGCAGCGGCACGCTCCACAGGTTCGCGCCGACGAAGAAACCCCGTGCCTTCGGGACGCCGCGCATCCAGCAGTAGCCCGGGATCGCCAAGCTGGGGATCACGGTCCCCACCGTGCCGGCGGCGTACATCGCCGCGCGCGCCGCGGGCGAAGCCGCCCTGAGCGAGGCGGGGTCCACGCGCGCGCTCAACAGGGGGAGGTGCGAGAACACCCAGCGCGCCCCGGGCGGGTAGGACCCCGGATGGCTCGTGCCGTGGAGCCCGTATCCGGTGAAGCGGACGCCCAGGGCCCGCCCGACGAGCCAGTGGGAGAAGGCGTGCTCGGAGAAGTAGGCTAGGAGCCGGCTCGCCACCATCAGGCGCGTGCCGCGGGACCCTTCCCGGCCCGCGTACCATGCGAGGACGCCCGCGCCTAGCAGGCCGCCGATCTGGACGGCGTTGCCCTGGGCGACGGTGAGGGTGAGCCAGGGCGTGATGCGTCTGGGGGTGGGCATGTGTCCTCCGTCGTACCGGTGGCCGGCGAGCTGGGTCTCCTCTGGGGGCGGGTCTTCTGTTCGTCGGCTCAGGCCAGGCCTATCGGGCGGAGCACCGTGCCGGCGGCCGTGCCCTCGATCTTGTTCACCCCCAACACGTACGCGAACTTGTAGACCTCGTCCTTGGCGAGTCCCTCCTGGTTCTGGTACTCGAGGATGTGGACGCCCTGGCGCACGAGCAGGTAAACGTGGACCGGGTTGAAGCTGGTCCCGTCGTCGAGTTGCTCCTTGGGCGGGAGGACCTCGACGCCCGAGGTGTCCGTGCCGACGGCCAGAGCCCCCTTCTCCTCTACGAGCCACTTGGCCCCGGATACCGTTAGGCCCGCGGTATCGTGCTTGGCCATCTCCTCCTCGTTGGCGCCTACCCCGTTGCCCTCCATCCACACGCCCGCCGTCCCGGTGCGTACGAGCACGACGTCGAGCGGGTCGATGTCCACGCCCTGCTCGTCGAGGGCCTTCTGTAGCCGGTCGGGCCCTATCGCGTAGCTCTCCGGTAGCGGGTCCTCGCCCGCGCTCCTGGCTACGTCGATCATGGTGGCCGGCGCTACTATCGGGGGGATGGTCTCGGCGCCCATCTTCAGCAGGCCCCAGTCGCTCTGGATCTCCTCGTAGCGGTAGCCGTTGTAGGCGTGCGGGG
>JAUJMB010000205.1 GCA_030447045.1 Rubrobacteraceae bacterium
GCCGTCCGCGCCGTCCAGAGGAGGATCTCCTCGAGGCTCAGGGCCTCCAGCGCGGGCCCGAAACCGGAGACGAGGCCCTCGGCCCGCCCGGCCCGGTCCCGCTCCGCGGAGAGGGCAGAGGAGAGACCGCGCCCGCGCCCGGCGAGGTCCCGCGCCCCGAAGCCCAGGTAACCCACGGCCGCGCAGAAGAGGGCGAGCAGCCCGGCCCCAAGGCCGACCGGGGTGGTCCCGAGCGCCCCCGCGCCGTCCGCGAAGCCCACCGCAACGAGGTACCCACCGGCCAGCAGAGCGGCCCCGGCCGCGACCCGCGCCCATCCCCGGACCCAGAAGACGCCGAGCGCCGCCAGGAAGTACAGGGGGAGGTAGGTCGAGCCGTCACCGCCAGTGCCGACCACCAGCAGGCCCAGGAGTAGCGCGTCGAGCGCCACCAACGCGAGCGGAGCGTTCGAGAGGACCCGCGGCCTACCGAACGCTAGAAGCGCCCCGACGGCGAGCAAGGCGCCGGCGGAGAAGAAGGCGAGAGGCCCCGGCGGGGCCAAGGCCAGGATCGCGAACAGCAAGATCGCCAGGGCGATCCGGACGATTCCGGCCGCGGGAGAGGTCGTCGGTCCCGGTACCCCCCGAATCGGTGCGCCCATCTGTCCCCCTAGCCCTGGGAGCGTTCTCTGTCCAGGCTCCGGGCGCCGTAACCTTCGCGGCCCGGGGGCGGGTCGGGGGTGGCGCGCCGTCCTTCCGGGGAGGGGAAGACGAAGCGGTGGTCGTCGGCCATGCGGTAGCCTTCAGACTCGGTGTCCAGGATGCGCAGGAGCGCCCGGACCACCACCCCGTCGAACTCGGTGTCGACGCCGGCGCCGAGCTTCTCCCGCGCCTGCGCGGGGCTCACGCCCGGCCGGCTGGGGCCGTCCAGCACCAGCGCGGCGTAGGCCTGCGCCACGGCGAGCACCTTCGCCTCCACCGGGATCCAGGGCCCGCGCAGCTTGTCCGGGTACCCCCGCCCGTCCGGGCGCTCGTGGTGCCAGCGGACCCAGGAGGCCATCTCCTCGAACTCGGGTATGGCGGCGAGCGCCTCCTCCCCGCGCGCCGGGTGCTCGGCGAGCCGGCTCTGGGCGATGGAGTTTGGCTTGCCCGTCGCCAGCAGCAGGTCCTCGGGCAGCCCGAGCAGGCCGACGTTGTGGAGGAGGCCCGCCATACGCAGCCGCCCGACGCGCGTCTCGTCCATCCCCATCTCGCGCGCCAGGTCCGCCGCGTAGACGGCCGTCGCCGCCGCGTGCCTGTCGGTGAAGCCGTCCCTGCGTCCCAGGTCGCGCACGATCATGGTCCCGAACGTCACGTTCGAGACCGAGAGCGTTTCCTCGAGTGAGGAGACCTTTGCCCTCAACGCCCTTATGGTCCTCACCTTGTCGCGGGAAAGGTGCACCAGCGTCTGGCTCCCTATGGCGCCGCCGACGGCCACCACCGCGGCCACCGGCCCGTACACCAGGAGCATTAGAATCCCCAGGCCGGCAGTTAGCACGTTGACCACATCCGAGAGCAGGTAAGGTTCGGCGTCTTCCCTCCACGTTTCCCGAAAACTCCTGCCGTACTTGGCCTTCAAAAGGCCGGCCATGATGACCCGGTTCGCCACTATAAGGGTCGCGCCGGCGGCGAGCGTGCCGTACACGGCCCCCGCCGTGGAGGCCGCCGTTCCGTACAGCAGCGGCGCCGACGCGAAGGAGAAGACCAGCCCGGCCAGGTAAACGACTACGACGCCGTGGCCCACCTCGAAGACCGCGCGCAGCGGGCTCCCTCTTCCCGTGTAAAGGGCTGCGGGGAGGACCGCTACTGCCGCCCAGTCGGGGCCCACGGTCGCTACGGCCAACACGAGACCTACGTCCCAGGCGCCGACGGCGGTCTCCTCGTTGATGCGGATGGGGAAGATCTCCCCTATAAGTATCAGGGCGGAGAAGACCACGGTCCCCAGGAGGAGGCGCGGTTCGATCTCCAGGCCGTACGCGTAACCCCAGCAGGCCGCGAGGGCCAGCGCGAGGGCCACCACCCCCCCGATGTACGCCTTCAAATTGGTCTGTTGCATTCGTCCCCCGAGCACAGAGCCCACGCACTTTGTCTATTCTTGCAAAGGACGCGGGCCCTGTACAGGGAACGTGCAAGATTCACGTCCTACCAGCTCTTGACGCCTTCGGTCATTCTGCTCACCTCCTTCCTTCGCACCTGTTCTCCGGCCGTCTTAAACCGGGCTCTTCGCGCCAACATCCGGCTACCAGCTCTTGACGCCCTCGGTCATTCTGCTCACCTCCTCTCTTCGTCGTATTGAACTCAATGCTACTTTCTCTCGAACGAGGCGGCAAAGTCGGACTCTCTGCTCAGTTGGGATCCTCGTGCCTGAGGCCCCTCCTCCTGGCAGGGGCGGCGAGGAGGAGCAGAACCAGCAGGCCCGCGGCGGCGGTTGCGGTCCCAGTGAGGAGGTAGGTGGAGCGGGGTCCGGTGGCGTCCACTATCAGGCCGCCGATCGGGTACGCCAGGGCTTCGCCGGCGCTGAAGGTGAGGAACCTCGCGGCGAACACGCGCCCGAGAAAAGCGTCGGGGACCCGCTTCTGCAGGACGGTGTCGGTCGCGACGTTGTCCACGCCGTTGGCGGCGCCGGCTACCGCGATGGCCCCGAGGGCCAGGACAAAGGTCGGGGAGAGGCCCACCCCAACGAACGCGAGGGCGGTGGCGAAGATGCTCACGAAGTACAGCGAGACCAGATTCATCCTGCCGCCCAGCACCGCCGTCAGCGCGGAGCCGAGGATCATGCCTCCCCCCCACAGGCTCGCGAGCAGGCCGTAGCCGACGTCCCCGGCGCCGAAGGTGTCCTTTGCAAGAAAGGCCTCGGCCGGGATCGCGGCGTTGGCCGTCAGGGTGGCGAGGAAGGCCCCCACCACGATCGCCAGCGGGACGCGGGCCCCGGCGAGGTAGCCGAAACCGGCCCGCAGTTCCCGGAAGAAGCCCTCCTCTTCGCCCCGTTCGGGGGCTGGGAGCGAGATCGTCGAGAGGAGGGCCGCCGAGACCAGGAACGTCAGGGCGTCGAGCAGGAAGGCAGCCTCCACGCCGACGGAGGCCACCAGCACCCCCCCGAGCGCCGGCCCGGCCATCACGGAGAAGCTGAACGTGCCGCTTATGAGGGCGTTGGCCCGCGTCAGGTCGCCGCCGCCCACGACAGCCGGGAAGGCGGCGCGGACGGTCGGGTTGAAGACCGTCCGCGCCGCGCCCAGGAGGAAGGCCAGGGCGTAGATCACGGGCAGATCACGCGCGAAGACCAGGCCGACTACCAGCACGGCCCGGACGAGGTCGCCCGCGACCAGTACTGTCCGGCGGTCGAGCCGGTCGGCGAGCACGCCGACGAACGGGCTCGCCAGCGTTGGCAGCAAGCGCGCGA
>JAUJMB010000206.1 GCA_030447045.1 Rubrobacteraceae bacterium
TCGAGGGCCTCCATCTTCCGCGGCCAGTACGCCCACAACACGGGCCTGGTGAACAACCTCAACGAGGAGCCGGGCGGGGGCGCGAGGTTCTTTCGCCAGAGCGGCCTCGAAGACGAGACCCTCGCGACGCTCCTGCAGGACGGCGGCTACGAGACCTGGTTCGGCGGCAAGTACCTCAACGGCTACGAGGACGCGGGGGGGTGGGAGGGGTACGTCCCGCCGGGGTGGGACGACTGGCAGGCCTACCTGAACGAGCGCACCGTCAACCGGGACGGGACCGTGGTGAGCCCCATGGACCACTACACCGACTGGCTCACGGGGGAGGCCGTCCGGTTCATAGAGGACCGCCAGGGGTCCTCGCAACCTTTCTTTATGCAGGTCTCCTCCTGGGACACCCACTGGCCGCTCCTCGTGCCGGGGCGCCACAGAGACGCCTACCCCCACGTCCAGGCCCCGAAGCCGCCGTCTTTCGACGAGGCCGACGTCTCGGACAAGCCAGACTGGGTGGCCGAAAAATCCGCCCTGCGCCAGGAGGAGATCGCCCGGTACGATCGGCTCCAGGCCGCGCGGATGCGGAGCGCGCTCACCCTGGAAGACCTGAGCCGGAGCATCGCATCCGCCCTCTCGCGCACCGGCCGGCAGGACGACACCTACGTCATCTTCACCTCGGATAACGGCTTTCACATGGGCCTGCACCGCGTCAGGGGCGCCAAGTGGACTCCCTACACGGAGGCGCACGAGGTCCCGTTCGCGGTCAGGGGACCTGGGGTGGCCCGCGGCAAGTCTTTCGACGACCTCGTGACGAACACCGATATCGCCCCGACCGTCCTCGACCTTGCCGGCCTTCCCGCCCCAAACTGGATGGACGGGAGGAGTTTCACACCGTTCCTCGACGGCGTGGCACCGGAGTCGTGGCGTTCGTCTGTCCTGATCGAGGGCACGAAAGGCACCTACTACGACAGGCCCGGTTACTCCGGCGTGCGCCGCAAGGACGAGGTCTACGTCGAGTACGATAGCGGCGACAGGGAGTACTACGACCTCGACAGGGACCCCTACCAGCTGGTGAACCGCCCCGAAGCCGCCCCGCGGGCGATGATCGAGGACCTCCGGGCCCTCGAAGACTGTTCGGGGGAGGCCTGCCGCCGGGCCGAGGGTTTCTAGGTTCTAAGTATTGGAGAGTCGGCCCTCTCTGCGCGGTGTCCTCCGAATGGCCCTCCCTCGAAACGCTCCTGGTGCACTCTAGAACCCCTGAAGCCTAGAGCCTCAGAGCCTTCTCCAGACCCGAGAAGAGCCGTTCCACGTCCCCCTCGGTGTTGTAGAGGTGCGGGGAGATGCGCACGCTCTCGCCCCGCACGCTCACGAAGATGCCCTCGGCGGCGAGTCGGGCGGCCAGGTTCTCGGGGGCTTCGGGGCCGACCTTGAGCCCGATCATGTGCCGCGCCCGCTTCTCCCTCGGCATCGCCTCGACGCCGAGGTCGTCTGCCCGGTCCTCGACGAGGTCGGTCAGCCCGCCGACGGTCTCGGCGACGTTCTCGACCCCCCAGGCGAGGATCTGGCGCAGCGCCTCGTTCGCCATCGGCAGCAGGACGAAGTTGCTCCGCTCTCCGACGTCGTAGCGCCTCGCGCCGGGCGCGAACTCGTCGCGGTACTCCGCGACCGTGGCGAAGGCCTCGCTGCCGCGGCGGTTGATCCAGTTGTGCTCTATGGGCTTCCCTTCCCGGTGCCGTTCTCCCGCATACATAAAGCCGACGCCGTAGGGGCCGAGAAGCCACTTGTAGGCGCCGGCGACCAGGAAGTCCGGGCGGACCTCGGCGACGTCGAACGGCATGGCCCCGAGCGACTGTATGGCGTCCACCACGAGCGCCGCCCCCACCTCCCTGGCCCGCCTGCCCACCCGAACGAGGTCCACGAGCGAGCCGTCCGTCCAGTGGCAGTTGGGCAGCGTGACGACGGCGACGCTCTCGTCGAGCGCTGCGAGCACCGCGGCGGTCCAGTCGTGGCCGGCGGGGCGGGGGACGGTCACGATCTCCGCCCCCCGCTCCGCCGCCAGCCCGCGCCACGGGTACACGTTCGAGGGAAACTGGTACTCGAGGAGCAGGATCTTCTGCCCCTCCCGAACGGCGACGTTGTTGGCGGCGACGGCCATGCCGTAGCTGACGGAGGGGAGCACGGCCACGCCCTCCGCCTCCCCGCCCACGAGCCGGGCGAAGAGCTCCCGCGACTGCTCCACCTCGTCGAAAAAGTCCCGCGGCAGGATCTCCCACGGCCGCGACTTCCGCCCGGCCGCCCGCTCCCCGACCTCGCGCGCCGACCGTAACTGCGGCCCCATGTAGGCGCAGTTGAGGTAGGAGATCTCCTCGGGTATCTCGAACAGATCGCTTTGGTCTCCGAGGTTCATGTCGACCTATCCCTTCTGCTTTCCGGCCGCGTCGTCTCCTATTTAGCCAGAGACCGGATCAGCCTGCCCGTCGAGATCATGGCCCCCCCGAGCACGGCCGGGATGCCGCCGCCGGGATGCACCGAGGCCCCGACCCGCCACAGCCACGGCCTCCGCCGGTCGTTGTACCGCGGCCGGTGCAGCGGCCCGCTTCTCCAGAAGGGGCGCGCCTCCCCGTAGAGCGCCCCACCGACGCTTCCCCACTCCCCGAAGTACCCGGGGTCGAGAACGAGGCTCTCCCCGAAAAAGTCCGTCGCCGGGGCCGGCAGCCCGACCGCCCGCGAGACGCGCTCCACCTCACGCCCGACGAACCGGTCATCCAGCCCGTATTTCCTGCCGTTGGCTGGCGCGGTCAGCAGGAGCGCGAGCGTCCCGCCTTCGTTCGGGTAGACCTCCCCGGCCCCGTAGTGGTTGACGAAGGCCATCGTCTCCTGCGGCTCCCGTCCCGCCTCCAGGCTCGCGTGGAGGGCCGCGGGGTCCGAGGGCAGCACGACGCTGTGTGGCGGGACGGACCCGGGCAGCTCCTCCGCGAGCGCCGCGTACACCGCCACCCCGGAGCAGGAGAGCCTGCGACTCGCGGGTTTACCGTCCTGGCCCAGCAACCCCTCCAGCCGGCCGGCGTCGAGCCCGCCGACCACGGCGTCCGCCGGGTACTCCCCACCGTCCGTGAGGACCTTGCCGGCGGAGATGGAGCGCGCAGGCTCCCCGGTCCGCACCTCGACCCCGGCGCGGCGGGCGAGCCGCTCGAGGGCGAGGACGATCTCGTAGACGCCGCCCTCCGGCGCGAAGACGCCGTCCGTGGCCATCACGGCCGGCATGCTCGCGTAGAGCGCGGGCGTGCGATCCGGCGAGACGCCCGCGTTAAGCGTGTGGATGGCTATGACCTCGCGCAGCCCGTCCGGCAGCCACGGGAGGCCGTCGAGGTAGGAGCGGGTCGTCAACCGCCTCCCGTAGG
>JAUJMB010000207.1 GCA_030447045.1 Rubrobacteraceae bacterium
CCCTCTCGATGGCGTAGCAGGCCTCGGGGCGCCCGGCGCCGCGGTAGGCGTCGGTCGGCGTCAGGTTGGTGAAGACGCCCTTGATCTCGATGGAGAACGCGTCGAAGGTGTAGACGCCGGGGAACATCGCAGCCCCGCTGATCGCGATGACCGGGGTCAGGAGCTGCAGGTACGCACCCATGTCGTCGAGGAGCTTCACCCGCATGCCGAGGATCTTGCCGTCGGAGTTCGCGGCGAGCTCTATGTCCTGGATCTGGCCGCGCCCGTGGATGGTCGCCTGGTAGTTCTCCGAGCGGTCCTCGACGTACTTGATGGGCATGCCGAGCCTCTTGGCCAGCACGATGGCCAGGATCTCCTCGCGGTAGATGTTCAGCTTGGAGCCGAACCCGCCGCCCACGTCAGGTGCGACGACCCGGATCTGGTTCTCGGGTATCCCCGTCGCCAGGGAGAGCACGATCTTGGCGAGGTGGGGCACCTGGGTGGACGAGAACACGACGTAGCCCCCGTGCCCCGGGTCGGGGTAGGAGACGACCGCCCTGGGCTCGATGGCGGTCGGCAGGAGGCGCTGCTGGATGTAGCGCTCCTTGATGACCACGCTGGCCCGCCTGAAGGCCTCGTCGGTGTCCCCCTGCCCCTGCACTTCGGGCCCCCGGATCTCGGCACCCGCGTCGCCCGGATCGTCGGTCCGGTCGAAGAGCTCGTCGGTGTTCCCGACGTTCGCCGTGTACGTAAAGCACTCGTTGGTCCCGAGGTCCTCGTGCACCAGCGGGGAGTCCTCCCTGAGGGCGTCCTCCATGTTCACGATCGCCGGCAGGGGCTCGTAGTCGACCTCGATAAACTCGAGGGCGTCCTGGGCAGCGTAGCGGTCGCTCGCCAGGACCACGGCCACCACGTCGCCCACGTGGCGCACCTCGTCCGTGACGATGGGCGGGAAGAACGGGGTCTTCTGCTCCTCGGAGACCACCGCCGCGCACGGCACGCCGCCGGGCCAATCCTCGGCGAGGTCGGCGCCCGTGAAGGCCGCGACGACGCCGGGACGCTCGAGCGCGGCCGAGACGTCGAGCTTCGTAACCCTCGCCCGCGCGAAGGGGCTCCTGAGCATGGACATGTGGACCATGCCTGGCAGCTTGATGTTGTCGGTCCAGTTGGCCTTACCGGTTACGAGGTTCGGGTCCTCCTTGCGAGGTATCCCGTTCCCCATGTAGCGTTCCGGTGCCTGGGTCACTGCAAGCGCCTCCTTCTAGCTCGTCTGGCCGGCGGCCTGCTGCACGGCCTTGACGATGTTCTCGTAACCGGTGCAGCGACAGTAGTTGCCCTCCAGGGCCTCCCGGATATCTTCCTCGTTCGGGTTCGGGTTCTCCTTGAGGTAGCTGACGGAGGCCAGGATCATGCCGGGCGTGCAGTACCCGCACTGCAAGGCGTGGTTCTCGTGGAACGCCGTCTGCATGGGATGCCAATCCCCGTTGGTCTGCAGGCCCTGGACCGTCGTGATCTCGTGCCCGTCGGCCTGCACCGCGAACAGGGTGCAAGACTTGACCGACTGCCCGTCCAACAACACGGTGCACGCCCCGCAGTTGGAGGTGTTGCACCCGACCATGGTCCCCGTCAGGTTCAACCCCTCACGCAAGTAATGCACCAGGAGCAACCGAGGCTCGACCTCGTGCTCGTAGGCGACGCCGTTCACGTTTACCTGGATCCTTCGCACCTATTCTCTCCTTTCCCTACGACTTTCCCACACCCAAGGCCGGAAGCCGGCCACCCGCAGGCAGTCTCCCCTACCGCCGCCGGGCCGCCGTCAACGGGATCACATACAGCACACTTTCCCTGCCGTACAAGGCTTTCCTATGCCCTTTTCCCCTTCCTACCGAAGTGCGAGCAGTGTAGCACAGGCCCCATTCTCCGCGCTCCACGACCCGCCCGAACCGCCCACCGTCCGGCACAGCGCCCGAAACCGTAACATTGTAGTAACAGTTGCGCAACGCCGCGAACGCGAACGCGGTCGCGGGACAGAACGCCGCGGCGGCGTTATCATCGTTGGGACGGTTTTTGGAGTCGAGAGGAACGTCTCATGACAGATCGCACGGCGCTGGAGAGAGACCTTCGGGCGGAGGCGGAGGGGCTCGTGGCCTCGGACGCTTCGGACGAGGAGGTGCTGAACGGGGTGGTGCGGCTGGTGCACGACGCGCATCCGTCGTGGGACTGGAGCGGCATCTACCTGCTGAAGGGCGGCGTGCTCGTGCTCGGGCCGAGCACCGCGCCGGCGGACCACGACCGGATCGAGGTCGGGGAGGGCGTCTGCGGGACGGCGGTCGCCGAGGACAGGAACCAGGTCGTCGAGGACGTGCGCGAGGTCGAGAACTACCTGGCCTGCTCCATCCACACCCGCTCGGAGATAGTCGTCCTGATCCGGCACGAGGGGGAGATCGTCGGCCAGTTCGACATAGACTCGGACACCGTAGGGGCGTTCACGGCCGAGGATGAGGCGTTGCTCGAGGAGCTCGCCGGGGTCGTCGCCCCGCGGGTCGCGTCGCTGGCCGCCTCCTAGCCGACCAATATCTTCTCCAGCGCAGACCGCATCTCTTGCGGGAGAGGCGTAGCTCTGCGGCCCTCACGCTCGACGTAGACGTGGACGAAGTGGCCCTGGGCTGCGGCGGTCTCGGAGTCGTTCTTGAAGAGCCCGATCTCGTACCGCACGCTGCTGCGCCCTAGCCGCGCAACGCGCAGGCCCGCGTGGACGGTGTCGGGGAAGGTGACGGGCTCGAAGTAGCGGCACTGGGTCTCGACGACGAGGCCTATCACCGGGCTCCCCTCTATGTCGAGGACGCCGGTCCGGATCAGGTACTCGTTCACGACGGTGTCGAAGTACGAGTAGTAGACGACGTTGTTGACGTGACCGTAGACGTCGTTGTCCATCCAGCGCGTCGCTATGGTCAGGAAGTGCGGGTAGCGCTCCCGAACCTCCGGGGCCTCCCTCTCCACGGTCTTCTGCTCCGGTTCTTTCATAAGCCCCCGCTTCTTCGCTTCAACGGGGCATGTTAACCCAAAGTCCCACCACGGTTAGTCAGTCGAGACCTCGTCACGAGGCTGGGGGCGCCAAGGCCGTCCGACCTTGACACACTGCGGCCCTTTCAGTCGGCGCGGGGCGAGATGGCCCGTAGCTGGGTGGCTCGCAGGACCGGTCGGAAGTAAGGGCTCAACGACGCCCAGCCCTTATTCAATGAACCCCGTAGAAGTCGATTCCGCAAACTTCGCGCTGAGGGGGTTTCTCGGAAGTCCGGGCGGTCGGACGGCGGAGTCGGGACACGGTTGGCCCGCTCATGGGCCTTTTCGGACGGTTTCTTAGAGGGAGTTTTGCAAAGAGGGATTTCGTCGCTTCTGGCGGTCGTCGG
>JAUJMB010000208.1 GCA_030447045.1 Rubrobacteraceae bacterium
GGGCGGTCGTCGTCCATGAGGGTCGAGTCGTAGAGCAGGCCGTACTCGGCGACCAGGGCCGGGGAGCGCCAGGTCGCAGCCCAGAGGGCGGACCTGTGCCCCTGCGGCCGCACCCCCAGCCGCTCGAGTACGGCGAGCGCCCGCTCGAAGTCCGCCCTTTCCTCGTCCTCGGTGAGCGCGACCGGCTTGCGGTGGCTGTAGGAGTGGTGGCCGACCTCGTGCCCAGCTTCGAGGATGCGCTCGAGCGTGTCGGGGTAGCGCTCCGCGGTCAGGCCCGGCACGAAAAACGTCGCCGTCAGGGAGAAGTCGGCGAGCAGGTCCAGTATCCGAGGTACGCCGACCCTTGGCCCGTAGGCCTGGTGGGTCATGACCATCGCGTGGTCGGCGTAGCGCCGGCCCTCGGCGAGGATCGGCGACTCGGCGTCGACGTCGAAGGTCAGGGAGACGGCCGCGGCTTTGCCCCGCAGCCAACCGCCGTCCGCGGCGCCGGCCGCGGGCTGGGGGTCGCCGTGGGTGCTGGTGGGATCGCTAATGGCGCTTCCTCCGATCGTGTCGTCGGGGCGTTCTCTACAATTCCCTTGGGGTTCCCCCGCGGTTATATCGCGGTGCCCCCGTTTGGGCTCACGACCTGACAGACCCGCCGGGCCTGGCGAGGAACTAGATCACCGAGGCGATCTCGTCCGGTCTGCCGAAGCGCCTGGAGGGAACCTGCTCGCGCGTCTCCTCGTCGTACTCGATGGTGTCGTGGATCAGCATACCGGTCTCGATCTGGCCCGGGGCGACGGAGTCTGACCGCCGGCGGCAACGATTCTCGATCGGAGGACGCGCCGACGGACGCAAAGCCGCCGAGCGAGAGCCGGGACTCCTAGGTGCCGAACAGGCGATTCGATCTTGAAACCGGTGGCCGGGACGCATGCGGGGCTACGGCAACCGGGCAACCGATGCTCCGCCGTGGAGAGCAGCCCCCGTCCGTGCGGCCCGCGGGTGCCTGGAGACCGCCGCTGCGTCATACTTTTCCGGGTAACGTGCCCGAATGGAAGGAGGATCGAACAACAGAACAAGATGAGGGGGCGTTCTAGATCCGCTCCGACTCTCTTAGAGCTTTTTTCGAGAAGTGCCCGTTTCAACAGCCCCGATACTCTCGGGGTGTGAGGAGGTGCCTAGATGCAGACGGATACGGTGGCGATTCCAGCCCGCAGCGGCAAAGCGGCCCGGGTGAGGCAGGGCCAGAGCGTCACGGTCATCAACACGCACGGCTCCCAGGTTGTCGACACCTGGGCCTTCAGCGCCGAGGATCTCGGCGAATGGATGTCCATGGAGCACAGCCGCGCCTACTACATGAGGCTGCGTCCCGAGGTCGGGGACACGCTGGTGACGAACGGGCGGCGGCCGATCCTTACGCTCACGGAAGATACCTCCGGGGGCGCGCACGACACGCTCATCGCGGCCTGCGACCAGCCGCGCTACGAGCTGCTCGGTGTCACCGAGTACCACGACAACTGCTCGGACAACCTCGCGGCCGGCCTGGCCGAGTTGGGCCTGACGAAGCCGGTGACCCCCAGCCCCCTGAACCTGTTTATGCACATCCCGTGGACGGCCGAGGGGGGCCTCTCGTGGGAAGAGCCGTTGTCGCACCCGGGCTCTCACGTGACCCTGCGGGCGGAGATGGACCTCGTGATCGCGTTCTCCGCGTGCCCCCAGGATATCCTGCCGATAAACGGCCGGGCCGGGCAACCGACGGAGGCGCACTTCCGTATCGTCTAGCGCCCGCGGGTTCACAGGCAGGCCGGGCCGCGGTCCGCGCTCCCTAGCCGCCTGGCGTCGTCCGGTCGGGCCTCAGGCGCCCGGCCGCCTCCGCCGCCTGAAGCGCCAGCCAGAGCTCGGCCAGGTCCTTGGAGTGGTCCAGGCGCCGCCCCGTGAGCTCTTCGACGCGGCGCATCCTGTAGACGAGGGTCTGCCTGTGCACGTGGAGGCTGTCGGCGGCCCGTTGCCAGGAGCGGTCGTGGGAGAACCACGTCTGCAGCGAAGTGACGAGACGCGAGCCGTGGGCGTCGTCGTAGTCCAGGATGGGACCCAGGACGTGCTCGATGGCGCGCCTCGCCTCGCTCAGGCTGCGCGGCATGAAGGGCGAGAGGGCCGAATCCTCGGCGTACCTGGCGACGGGTTTGCCGGTGTCCTTTGCGCCCTGCAGGGCCCACTGGGCCTCGCGGTAGGCGTCGGGCACGCGGGAGGTGTCGCCGAGCGGGTCGCTCAGGCCCACGGGGAGCGCCTGGTCCACCTCTTCGCGGAAGGCGCCGACGGCCTCTGGGGCGGCGGGCAGGAGCGCGGCGAGCACCGGCGCCCGGCGCAGCAGGAGGTGGGGGACGCCGCGGTCCTCCAGGCGCAGGTGGAGGTCGGCGTGCTCCCCCGCGCCGCCGTCCCCCGAGCACGCTGCGAGGAGGCGGGGCTCTTCGCCGAGCCCGCGCTCCGAGAGCAGGCGGGCGGCCGAGTCCGCGGTTATGCGACCGTCCATAAGGCCGGCGAGCAGCTCCGCACCCAGGCGACGCCTGCGCTCGTAGTCGGCGGTGAGTTTCTCGACCTCCAGGGCCGCCACGGTGGTGATGTGGCGCAGGACGGAGAGGTCCGGCGGCCCCGCGGTCCTGGAGATCGCGACGAGGGCGGCCGGGCGGGAGGCGGGGACGAGCAGGGCCGTAACGGGCCTCGACCCGGCGGGCAGGCGCAGCACGGCCGGCATGGGCCGCATCCTCCGGCGCATCTCCTCCGTCAGCGCGGAAGCTACCTCCTCTGGGGGCTGCGGCGCGCCCGCCAGCAGGGAGCGGCCGCGCTCCGGGTCCAGGACGAACAGGTCGCAGCCGGCCACGTCGCCGAGCTGCGCCATCCGCCTCGGGTCGACGGCGGCACCAGCGGCGAGGCGCGCGGTCTCGTAGACGCGGATGGCCTGCAACAGCCTCGCGTGTTCGGTGCTGCGGTTCGCCTCCGCGACCGTGCGTGAGATGTCCGTGAAAGGGACGTTGTAGGCGGTGAGGAGGACGGGAATCGAGAGGCGGTCGGCGGCCGACGCCAACGCGGCGGAGAGCTCCGGCGCGTACATCTTCTCCGCGACCAACAGGCCGCTCAGGCCAGCCGCCGCCAGGCGCTCGATGTAGGCCTCCTGCGCGGCCGCTCCCTCGGGCACGGTGTAACCGACCGTCATCAGGAGCTCGCCTGCGGCGAGGTACTCCGTGGGATCCGGCAACTCGCAGACGTGCGCCCAGCTTACCTGCCGGTCGAGCCCGGACTCCCCGGCAAAGACCCGGGTCCCGAGGTTCGGGATGCTCGCCAGCTCCTGCACCGTGATAGGCATGGCGTGTTTATACAACGCGACAAGAGGTTTGTGCATTTTCATATA
>JAUJMB010000209.1 GCA_030447045.1 Rubrobacteraceae bacterium
GAAGGCCTCTCGCTCGCCGAGAGCTACGAGCTGTGCCGCCAGATCCAGAAGGCCCACAGCCGCACGTACTACTTCTCCACGAGCTTCTTCCCGCCGCACGTCAGACCGCGGGTGCACGCCCTGTACGCCTTTATGCGCTACGCCGACGAGATCGTGGACAACCCCGGCCTCACGAGCCTGGGGGAGCAGCTCGGGGGCCTGGAGGCCTTCGAGCGGGAGACGATGGCCGCCGTGGCCGGCGAGCCGGTCGCGAACCCCGTCTTGCGGGCCTACGCCGACACGGTGCGCGCCTGCGGCATCGAGCCGGCGCACATAACGGCGTTTATGGAGAGCATGAAGATGGACACGCGCGTCTTCCGCTACGAGACGTTCAGGGACCTCGAGGTCTACACCTACGGCAGCGCCGCCGTCGTCGGCCTGATGATGTGCCGGGTCGTGGGCGCCGACGACCGGCGGGCCGACCCCCACGCCGAGTCTTTAGGCGTCGCCATGCAGCTCTCCAACTTTTTGCGCGACGTCGCTGAGGACTGGCGCCGCGGGCGGGTCTATATCCCACTGGAGGATCTGGAGCGCTTCGGGTACCGGGAGGAGGACCTCGCGGCCGGCGTCGTGGACGGGCGGCTCGTCGCGCTTATGCGGTTCGAGATCGAGCGGGCGAGGAAGCTCTACGCCTACGCCGACGAGGGCATGGAGTACATACCCCGGGGCCGCCGGTGGCCCGTGGTGGTCGCGCGCGAGCTCTACGCCGGCATCCTCGGGCGCATAGAGGCCAGGGGCTACGACGTGTTCTCGGGGCGGGCGGAGACCTCGCGGCCGGGAAAGCTCCTGGTGGCCGCAAGGGTGGCCGCGCGTGACCCGGGCGAACTCCTGACCCGCTCCACCTCCCGCCGCTGATCCGGCGGGAGGTCCCTCCCGGATTGCAATAGGGGATGTCCCGTGCTGTAATCCGGGGGTCTGGTCCGGCGTGCCGGTCCGGGCGCTCATCGAGAGCGGTGGAGGGATGGGCCCTTTGAAGCCGCGGCAACCAGCGGGGCGAGAGCTTCGTGCCAGGTGCCAACTCCCGCGGAGGATACTCCGAGAGATGAGTCGGAACCGCATCGACTGGCCTCTCTCCTCCGCGCCGACGCGCAGACGCACAGGAGAGAGGTTTTCGTTTTGAGGTTAGATCTCAGGGAGTTGGTGGACTCTAGGGTCCTGATCGGGGACGGCGCGATGGGCACGCTCCTCGCCGAGCGCGGCGTCGGCTTCGGCCACCCCTACGCTAGGGCCAACGTCACCCACCCCGAGATGGTCGCCGGCATCCACGAGGAGTACATCCGGGCCGGGGCCGGCGTGATCGAGACGAACACCTTCTCCGCCAACCGCTTCAAGCTCGAGGTCCACGAGCTCGAGGACCGGGTGCGCGACGTGAACGAGGCCGGCGCCCGCCTCGCCCGTAAGGCCGCCGAGAGCGTCAGGGCCGGCGACGGGAGCAAGGCGCTGGTCCTCGGCGCCGTGGGTCCCCTCGGGCGCCCGCTCTGCCCCGTCGGCCCCGTCACCGAAGAGGAGGCCCGCTCCGTCTTTCTGGAGCAGGCCGAGGCGCTCCTCCAAGGCGGCGCCGACGCGCTGGTGCTCGAGACCTTCACCGACCTCGTCGAGCTCCGCATCGCCCACGAGGCCGTCAGGGGCCTCGGGGTCCCGGTGGTCGCCTACAAGACCTTTGTCGAGGACGGCGAGACGCTCTCGGAGGGGCTCCCGGGGCGCGCGGCGCGCGAGATCTCGTCTCTAGGCGTGGACCTGGCCGGCGCCAATTGCACGGTCGGCCCGCAGCGGATGGTCGGTATCATAGAGGGCATGGCCGCCGAGGTCGGCCCCGTGGCCGCCTTTCCTAACCCGGGCCTTCCCCAGCTCGTCGACGGCAAGGTCCGCTTCCGCCGCGACGTGGACCACTTCGCCCTCTACGGCCGCCGGCTGGCCGAGGCCGGCGCCCGCCTGGTCGGCGGCTGCTGCGGCACCACACCCGAGCACGTCAGGGCGCTCGTCGAAGCCCTCCGCGACTTCCGGCCGGAAGGGGCCTCCCCGGCCCGCGGCGTGCGCGCGCGGGCGGTCGAGGAAGAGAGGCGCGAGAGCCCCGACGGGCCCTCCACGGACCTCGCGGAGAAGCTCAGGACGGGCTTCGCGGTCGCCGTCGAGGTGGACCTGCCCCGGGGCAACGACATCGCGAAGGTGGTCGAGGCGGCCAGACGCCTCAAGGGGCGGGGCGTGGACGCCATAGACATCTCGGACGGGGCGCGGGCGCGGCTCAGGATGCACCCGGTGGCGGCGGCCAAGATCGTGCAGGACGAGGCCGGCATCGAGGTCGTGGCCCACATCTCCTGCCGAGATCGGAACATCATCGGGCTGCAGTCGGACTTTCTGGGGGCGGCGGCGCTGGGGATAAAGAACATCCTCGCGGTGACGGGCGACCCCACCCAGATCGGGGACTACCCCGAGGCCACGGGCGTCTTCGACACGGACTCGACCGGCCTCGTCCACGTCCTCTCGAAGATGAACCGGGGCGAGGACCTGGCGGGCAACTCCATCGGGGGACCGGCCGGCTTCCTCATAGGCTCGGCCTTCAACCCGACCGCCGACGACCTCGACGGCGAGATAGAGAAGCTCAGGCGCAAGATCGGGGCCGGAGCACACGCCTTCTGGACCCAGCCGGTCTTCGAGATAGGCGCGCTCGAGGTCGCCCTCGAACGCATGGGCGACCTCGACCCCTGCCTCCTCCTAGGCCTCATGCCCCTGCGCAGCGCCCGCCAGGCCGAGTTTCTCCACCACGAGGTCCCCGGCGTGAACATCCCGAAGCCTGTCCGCGACAAACTCGCCGCCCTCTCCCCCGAAGACGCCCCGAAGTACGGCGTCGAGGTCGCCCAGAACATCCTGTCGAGAGCCCAACCCCTCGTGAACGGCGCGTACATAATGCCGCCGGCGAGCGCCCCGGACCTGGCAGGCGACGTGGTTGAGGCCGTCAGCATTCAGCGGTCAGCCATCGGCTAGTTGTCGTCTAGGGCTGAATGCTGACGGCTGACGGCTAAAAGCTAGAATAGAGGCACATGATTCTCAGAGACGACACCATTCGCGAAGAGAGGGCGGTTCGGCTGGAGAGGTTTCGGGCTGCGCTGAAGGAGCGCATCCTCGTGCTGGACTGCGCGATGGGGACCATGATCCAGTCGTACGGTCTCTCCGAGGAGGAGTACCGCGGGAGGCGCTTCGCCGACCACCCCGGGGAGATCAAGGGCAACAACGACCTGCTCTCGATCACCCAGCCCGGCATCATCCGCGACATCCACGATGCAGTCCTCGACGTCGGCGCGGACATCATAGAGACCAACACCTTCTCCTCGACCTCCAT
>JAUJMB010000043.1 GCA_030447045.1 Rubrobacteraceae bacterium
CTTCGGCTTCGCCGGCGAGAAGTGCACCGCCGCCAGCCGCGCCATCGTCGTCGAACCCGTCTACGACGAGTTTATCGAGGAGCTGAAATCGGCCGCCGAGGCCATGAAGCTCGGAGACCCCATGGACGAGGACGTCGCCATAGGCCCCGTCGTCAACAAGGGCCAGTACGACAACATCCTGGAGGCGCTCGAGACGGCGAAAGGAGAGGGCCGCGTGGTCCTCGAAGGCGGGGCGACCGGTCCCGAAGAAGAAGGGTATTTCGTCTCGCCGGCCATCGTGGCCGACGTGGACAACGGGAGCGAGACGGCGCAGGAGGAGATCTTCGGCCCCGTCCTCGCGGTTATAAAGGCCCGCGACTTCGACCACGCCGTGGAGCTGGCCAACGACACCCGCTACGGCCTCACCGCCGGCATAGCCACGAAGTCCCTGCGCTACGCCCACGAGTTCATGGCCCGCTCGGAGACCGGCCTCGTCAACGTGAACCTGCCGACGGCGGGGCTCGAGTTCCAGGTGCCTTTCGGCGGCAACAAGGAGTCCGGCGTCGGCGGCAGGGAGCAGGGCCCGGCGGCCCTGGACTTCTACTCGGCCTGGAAGACCGTCTCCGTCCTGCCGCTGTAGGGGAAGCATGAAAGCGAGGGGCTTCACCCACGTCAGCGTGAGCGCCGGGGACATGGAGGAATCCGTTCGGTTCTACAGGGACTTCTTCGGGATGGAGGAGGTCCCCTCCCCGGAGTTCTCCGGCCCGACGCGCTGGCTGCGGGTCGGCGGCCTGCAACTGCACCTCTTCCACGACGAGCACCCGGCGCCTCCCAGGCACCACTTCGCGCTCGACGTCGACGACTTCGAGGCCGCCTACAAGAAAGCGCGAGAGTGGGGCGTCCAGGTGGCGTCGGGCAACTACTCGACGGTTCGAGAGTTGCCCGGCGGGGAGGCGCAGATGTACATCAACGACCCCGCCGGGAACCTCGTCGAGATCAACGGCCGCGACGCCTCGGCGCTCGACCCGGCCGTCATCGGGGAGCTGCGCAAGATCGGCGGCCCTCCCGGGGCCGCGCTGTACATGCAACCGGAAGGAGAGGCACCATGATCGACGAGGGCCTGAAGGCGTTCACCGAGGACTGGGCGCTGCCGGACAGGGCCATAAACGTGGAGGAGATCCCCTGGGTTCCCCAGGGCGAGCGGGTGTGGTTCAAGCCGCTGCGCTTCGACCTGGCCACGGGGCGTTGGATCAACCTCCTCAAGGTCCAGGGCTCGGGCAGGGTCAACCGCCACCGCCACACGGGAGGCCAGGTGATGGGCTTCTGCACCAAGGGCTCCTGGCACTACCTCGAACGCGACTGGGTGGCGACACCCGGCACCCTCGTCTACGAGCCCCCAGGCGACATCCACACCCTGGTGGTGGACGAGGGCGTCGAGGAGATGCAGACCCTCTTTATCCTCGAAGGCACCGTGCAGTACCTGGACGACTCGGACAACCTCCTCCACCAGGACGACGTCTTCTCCAAGCTCGAGCGCTACACGAAGTTCTGCGCCGAGAGGGGCATCGAGCCTTTGGACCTCCGGTTCTGATGGGCGTCCTCGAAGACTTGAGGCTCGACGGTAAGGTCGCCCTCGTCACGGGAGCGGCCCGCGGCCTCGGGGCCGGCATGGCCGTGGGCCTCGCCGAAGCCGGCGCCGACGTGGTAGGCCTGGACATCTCTTCTATGGATGAGACCGAACAGGCCGTTAGCGTCACGGGCCGCCGCTTCCACGCCTTGAACCGCAACCTCATGGAGACCAAGGCCGAGGGTGCCGCGGAGATCGTGGCCCATTGCGTCTCGGAGATGGGCCGCCTCGACATCCTGGTGAACAACGCCGGCATCATCCGCAGGGACGCGGCCCTGGAGTTCGGCGGGGATGATTGGGAGAGCGTGATCCAGGTGAACCTCTCCGCCGCGTTCTACCTCTCCCAGGCCGCCGCGAGGCGCTTCGTCGAGCAGGGCGACGGGGGGAAGATAATCAACACCGCCTCGGTCCTCTCCTACGAGGGCGGCATAACGGTCCCCTCCTACGCCGCCTCCAAGGCCGGCATAGCCAACCTCACGCGCGCCCTCGCCAACGAGTGGGCCCCGCTCGGGATAAACGTCAACGCCATAGCCCCGAGCTACTTCACCACAGAGCTAACCGGCGCCATCCGCGAGAACGAGGAGCGCTCGACGGCGCTCCTGGCGCGCATCCCGGCCGGACGCTACGGCGAGCCCGAGGACCTGAAAGGGGCGGTCGTCCTGCTCGCCTCCGCGGCCGGGGACTTTATCCACGGCTCGGTCCTGCCCGTGGACGGGGGCTGGCTCGGTAGATAGGAACCCCCGCAGGTCGGTAAGCGCAGGGCGCCTACCGACCCGTCGGCGGCTTGCGGCCCTAGACGGGCGAGGCCAGTAGCTCGCCGAGATGCCGGTCTATCTGCGGCATGTAGCCTTCCTCAAAACCGAACAGGCCGAGGTGTCCAGCGACGCTCTCGACGACGCGCAACTCGCTGTTGGGGACGAGCTCCTGCTCCGCGGCGCAGTCGCGCACCGGGAAGAACATGTCCTCGCTGATGGGCATGACGAACGTCCGGGCTCGTATCCGGCCCAGGGCCTCCGCGAGGTCGCCACCGGTGTGCCGGCTCACATCCCCCCGCTGCCACTTCCACGCCATGCACAACAGGTCGTTAGGGTCCATCACCTGAAAGTAGGCGTCCATAAAGCCGACCTGAAAATCGTCCGCGGAGGCGAAGCCCAGAGGCCTCCACTGCTCCTGTTTCCAGAACTCCGTCGAGAACCCCATGACCGACCATATACGCGCGTGCCGGGCGAGACCCTCGCGTAGGTCCGAGGATGACCCATACCAGCCGCCTTCAAAATCGGGATCGGAGGTGATGGCCTCGATGAGGGTCTGGGTGTAGATAAAATCGTGCGGGGTGTTCTTCGCCGTGCCCGCTATCGGGGCGGCCCGCCTCACCTTCTCCGGGAACCGGACGGCCCACTCGTACGTCTGCTGCGCCCCCATCGAGCCGCCGGTGACGAGCTGCAGCTCTTCGATGCCGAACCGCTCGCGCAAGAGTTGCTCCTGCGCGCGCACGTCGTCCCCTATTCTGACATGCGGGAACCGGGCCATCGTGTGCGGGCCTTCGGTGTTGTGGGGCGAAGACGAGAGGCCGTTGCCGATCTGGTTGATGACAACGATAAAGTACTCTTCCGGGTCGAGCGCGTGCCCGGGGCCGACGTAGACGTCCCGGAAGATCTGATGCGTCCCCGAGTACCACGTCGTGATGAGGATGGCGTTATCTTTGGCCTCGTTAAGCTCCCCGAACGTCGTGTACGCGAGCTTGCAATCCCGCAACGTGTAGCCTTCTTCGAGCACGAAGTCCCCGAGCGAAAACAACTCGTAAGAGCCGTGGAACTCCGACGTGTAGTACGGGTTCTCGATCACTTGTCTCCTCCGCCTCTCCGGCACGAGGGCGTGCCTGTCCGTCCACCAAGGGGATGCTAACCGCACCCCGAACGTCGTGCAAATAGCGCCCGCACGGATGGACCCGAAAACGGCCGGCGGTCCCGATCCCTACATCGAGACGCCGAGCAGTCCGCGGGTGAACTGAAAGTCCGTGTTGTTCGCGGCGAAGAGCTTCGGCGTGTACTCGCGCGAGGCGACCGCCGCGACGGTCTTCAGGATCTCCTCCGTCCAGCCCTCAGGATCTCCGTCCAGGAGCGCGTCGAGGTCGTCGGCGTGGTTGCGGAGGGTCTCGGGGTCCGAGGAGGCCTGCGCCAGCGGGATCATGCGGTGCGCCTGCAGGGGCCGCCCCGAGACGTGCGCCAGCATGATCTCCACGCCCGTCGCCCCGAGCCCCGTGGCCGTCTCGACCCAGTGGTCCGTAGGCGCCTCCATGACGTGGAAGCCTGGCTTCTCGAAGGCCTGCCCGTAGGCCAGCGTGTTCCGCACCGGATGCTCGCCGAGAACGGCGTCCAGGTAGACGCGGGAGCCGAGCACCGCCGCCGTCTCGGGAACGACGACCGTGCCGCCCGCATCGACGACGGCGAGCGTGGTCTCGGCGAGGCTCCGCGCCGCCTCGTCGGGGAGGGGCCCGGAGGCGTAGAGGCCGAGCCGCAAGGCTCCGGGCCCGGCGGTCGTGTACTCCAGGTCTTCCGAGGCCTCCAGGCTCTCCGAGAACCAGCTCTCCACCTTCTCGACGACGCTCTCTATGCCGCCATCCAGCTGGACGCTCGCCCAGCCGAACCGGTCGCGGTCGAGGCCGCGCTCGGTGAGACGGTTCTCGAAATAGTCGTTGTGGGTCTTCTCGCAGCCGTGCTCGAGCAGGAGGGCGAGCCTGACGGTGGGGTTGGCGAGGTAGCCGAGCACGGTGCGGGAGTAGATGGCCTCCGCAGAGCCGGCGGAGACGCCGCAGCCCTCCGTGTGCGGGAGCGCGACGAAGCGGGTCACCTTGCCCCGCGTCGCGTCTCCCTCGTTCAGGCGGTTGGCTATGCGGCGCGCGATCTGGCCCGAGCACAAACTCGTCGGCATCACGAGCCCGACCTGATCGGTCACGGGCCCGCGCCCCGTCTCTATCGCCTCGAAGGAGAAGTCCACATCTGGGATCCCTACCTTCACGGGCAACGGCTCGCCGTCGGGCTCCGGGGCGTTCTCCAGCTCCTCCAACCCCTCGGGCCCCGTCCGCTTCCAGTCGCGCCAGATGGAGACCTGGGCGTGGCCGGCCCGCTCTCCGACGGTCTTCTCGCCCGAGGCGGCCGCGATGGTCCGCTCGAACATGTCCCGTCCTAGCTCTTCCATCGGGACGCCGTCGAGGTAGGCGCCGGCGTTGACGTCCATGTCCTTGGAGAGCAGCTCGTAGCGGCCCGTCGTGGTGACGACCTTTATGGTCGGGACGAAGGGGAAGTTCGTGATGGAGCCGTTGCCGGTGGTGAAGAAGATCATGTTGGCGCCAGACGCGACCTGCCCGGCCACGCTCTCCAGGTCGTTGCCGGGGCTGTCCATAAAGTAGAAGCCGCCACCCCTCATGGGCTCGGCGTACTCTATGACGCGGTCCAGCCTTACCTCGGGGTCCTTCTTTCTGGCCGCCCCTATGGACTTTATGGAGATGTTGTAGAGACCCCGGAGGTTGTTGCCGCCAGACGGGTTGTCCTCGGCGGTGTGCCCGTGCCAGCCTACGCGCTCTTTGAAACGCTCGACGGCCCCCAGAAAGCGCCGCGCCGTCTCGGCGTCCCTCACGTTCTTGAGGACGTAGCGCTCGGCCCCTATAAGCTCGTCCGTCTCGGCCAGGTTCGCCGCCCCGCCGTTGCGCACCACCTCCCCCGAGACCCACCCGACGAGCGGGTTGGCGGAGACGCCCGAGAACGCGTCCGAACCGCCACACTGCAGCCCTATCTTGAGCTCCGAGAGCGGCTCCTCCGTGCGCCGGGCGGCGTTCACATCTTCCAGCCAGTCCGTCACCTGGGCCTTGGCCCGCTCGAGGTCCGCCCTGAAGCTCCCCTCCAGGCTCATGAACTCGTGCGGCACGTCGTCTAAAGCATAGCCGTGCTCCTCGGCGTAGCGGCGGAGCGCCCCGTTGGCGACGGCCCCCTCGTCGCCGCCGTCGATGGCGAGCACCGCCCCCACGTTGGGGTTGACCATGAAGCCGCTCAAGGTGCGCAGCAGGAGGTCCAGGTTGTTGGGCGTCCGGCCCTCTCCACCCTCGGTGTGGGCGACGCAGACGATGCCGTCTATGTTCTCGTAGGCGTCCGAGACGCCGTTCATCTCCCACTCCAGCGCCCGCACGAAGCCCGTGAGCCGCGAGTTGACGCCGAGCACGACGACGTAGTTGCGCGTCCCGACGCCACGCCCCCCGCCGCGCCTGTAGCCCGTAAAGGTGCGGGGCACGTCGCGGAGCGGCACCTGCTCGCCAGGTCGGAAGTTCTCTTCGTCCAGGACGTAGGGCTCGAGCTCGGCGTCGCGGAAATTGGGTTCGTCCGGGAGGTCCAGGCCGGTCTTGCGGTGGCCGCCGGGCACCCTCCCCCCTCCCTGATCCGAGGTCCCCTCCGGGTCTTCGTTGGAGGGGGCGGAGGCGGGCCTGAAGCGCTCGCGCAGGACGCGCAGGATCTTCTCGTTGCATGCGTAGTCCCCGGGAGAGATGTCCGAGAGCGCCCTCCCGAACGGCAGGCCCCAGGAGAGGAGGTCTTCGCCTTCACGGATGGGCTCCACGGCGAAGCGGTGGCCCTCGAGTACGGTGTGCGGCACCTCAAACTCGGAGCCTTCGTACAAAACACGGGTCCCCGCCTCCAGGCGACGGGTCGCTATGGCGACGTTGTCGCCCGGTGCCGGCAGCCTGCCGACCTTATCGAAGTCGAAGTGGTCTTTGTTGGGGTTCACGTCCGCCTCCCTTGCCTCTTCCACGGAGCGTTCAAAATAAGTCTACCGCAGGGCGCCCGACGGGCTACCCTTGGGGCTATGATGCACCATCCAACCCGGGGGTCGAAGGCGTGGGGTCTCACAGGTGACGGTCGAGGGCACGATCCCCATCGGCGGGTTCGAGACCTGGTACGGGATCGTCGGAGACCCGGCAGGTCCCCATTCCCGCAAGCTTCCCATCCTGGCGCTGCACGGCGGACCGGGCCTCCCGCACGAGAGCCTCGAACCCCTGGAAGCCCTGGCGGACGGCGGCCGCCCGGTCGTGTTCTACGACCAGCTCGGCTGCGGTAATTCGACCCTTGCCGGCGACCCCGAGCCGTGGAGCGTAGATCTCTTCCTGCGGGAGTTGACGGCGGTCCGGCGCGAACTCGGGCTGCACCGCGTCCACCTGTTGGGGCACTCGTGGGGCGGGCTGCTGGCGATGGAGCACGCCTTGGGCGGGGCCGATGGTCTGGCGAGCCTGATCCTCGTCGGGGCCGTGGTGAGCGGCCCCATGGTCTTTGAATGCCGCCGGCGCTTCTACGAGAAGCTACCGCCGGACGCGCGGGAGGCCATCCACGAGCACGAGGCCGCGGGAACGTTCGATAACCCGCAGTACGCGGAGGCGATGGACCTCTTCTACCGGCGCTACGCCTGCCGGCTCGAACCGTGGCCCGGCTGGCTGAACCGGGCGCTGTCGAAGATGGACGTGGAGGCGAACGCCGCCATGTGGGGGCCACCCGGCGCCCCCGAGCCGGGCCCGCTCGCCACCCTGGACCTTCGACCACGCCTCGGCGGCATAAGGGCGCCCACCCTCGTCATCGCCGGCCGGCACGACGGCATGACCGCGGGCCAGGAGCACGAGATCCAGGCGGGCATACCGAACTCCGAGCTCGCCCTTTTCGAGGAGAGCTCCCACTACCCGTTCGCCGAAGAGCCCGGACGCTTCCTCGCCACGCTCGACGATTTCCTCGCCCGTGTGGAGGGCGATACAGGTCCGTAGCCCCGTCTGCGTCGCGCCGTGTCTCCCGTCACCAGGCTGGCCCTCGTCCCGTGCTATCGTGTTGGGCCGCAAAGGGTTACGGAGTAGGAGGAGAGATGGAAGCAAGAGCAGCGGTCGCCTTCGAGGCCGAGAAGCCGCTTAGCATCGAGACCGTCGACCTGGAGGGCCCGAAAGAGGGCGAGGTCCTGGTCGAGGTAAGGGCTACGGGGGTCTGCCACACGGACGCGTACACGCTCTCGGGGGCCGACCCGGAGGGCCTGTTCCCGACCGTGATGGGCCACGAGGGGGCCGGGGTCGTGGTGGGGGTGGGGCCCGGGGTGAGGAGCCTCAAGGAGGGCGACCACGTCATCCCGCTCTACACCCCCGAGTGCCGGGAGTGCGAGTACTGTCTGAACCCGAAGACGAACCTGTGCCAGGCCATCCGGACCACGCAGGGAAAGGGCCTGATGCCGGACGGGACCAGCCGGCTCTCCCTGAACGGCGATCCCCTCTACCACTACATGGGGACCTCGACGTTCTCCAACTACACCGTGCTGCCGGAGATCGCGGCGGCCAAGATCCGCGAGGACGCCCCCTTCGAGTCGGTCTGCTACATCGGCTGCGGCGTGACTACCGGGATAGGGGCCGTGGTCTTTACCGCCGGCGTAGAGCCCGGCTCCAACGTCGTCGTCTTCGGCCTCGGGGGCATCGGCCTGAACGTCGTGCAGGGCGCGCGCATGGTCGGGGCGGACAAGATCGTGGGCGTCGACCTCAACCCCGCCAAGAAGGCCGTCGGCGAGCGCTACGGGATGACCCACTTCGTCAACCCGACCGAGGTCGAGGGGGACCTGGTTCCCTATCTGGTGGACCTGACGGGCGGCGGGGCGGACTACTCCTTCGAGTGCATCGGCAACGTGAACGTGATGCGCCAGGCGTTGGAGTGCGCCCACAAGGGCTGGGGGCAGTCGGTCATCATCGGGGTGGCGGGTTCGGGGGAGGAGATCTCGACGCGCCCCTTCCAGCTCGTCACGGGCAGGTCGTGGAGGGGGTCGGCCTTCGGCGGGGCCAGGGGACGGACCGACGTGCCGAAGATCGTGGACTGGTACATGGAGGGCAAGATCGAGGTTGACTCCATGATCACGCACACCATGCCCCTGGAAGAGATAAACACCGCCTTCGACCTGATGCACCGCGGCGAGTCCATCCGCAGCGTCGTGACGTTCTAGGGAGGCTTCAGGCATCAGGTCCCGTCGGCGGGCCGGGGGGCCCACCGACGAGGTTCGACCGAACAAGAGACTTTAGAGAGGGGCCATGACGAACCTCGATACCCTGGGCGAGCACGCCTGTTTCGGCGGAACCGTCTCGTTTCACGAGCATCATTCCTCCGCCTGCGACGGCGGGATGCGCTTCGCCGTCTACACGCCCCCGCAGGCCGCGGACGGGCCCGTGCCGGTCCTGTACTACCTGGCCGGCCTGACCTCGACGGAGGAGACCTTCATGATCAAGGGCGGGGCCCAGCGCCTCGCCGCCGAGCACGGCCTGATGCTGGTCTCCCCCGACACGAGCCCGCGCGACGCGGGCATTCCTGGTGAAGAAGAAGATTGGGACTTCGGCACCGGCGCCGGCTTCTACGTGGACGCCACGGAAGAGCCCTGGTCCCGCCACTACGGGATGTACTCCTACGTCACGGCGGAGCTGCCTTCCGTCGTCGCGGGGAACTTCCCCGCCAGGCCCGACGCGAGCGGCGTCTTCGGGCACTCGATGGGCGGCCACGGCGCCCTCGTCTGCGCCCTGAAGAACCCCGATGCCTTCCGCTCCGTCTCGGCCTTCGCCCCCATCTCGGCCCCCACGCGCGTCCCGTGGGGCGAGAAGGCCTTCGCGGGCTACCTAGGGGAGGACCGGGAGGCATGGAGGGCCTACGACGCGAGCGAGCTGGTGCGAGAGCACCCCTTCCCCGACGGGCGCGAGATCCTCGTGGATCAGGGCCTCTCCGACCAGTTCCTCGAAGAGCAGCTCCTGCCCGAAGCCCTGGAGGAGGCCTGCGCCGAGGCCGGGCAGCCGCTGACCCTCAACCGGCGCGAGGGCTACGACCACTCATACTACGCGATCTCCACCTTCATGGAGGACCACATCCGCCACCACGCGAGGGCCCTGAACGGGGCCTGAACAGGCCGGGGCGCCTCATGAGCCCGGGCCTGTCTTGCCGGCCCCAAGGCGCACCGGCCCCCTCCTCTTGTGCACGGTGAGGTAGGAGAAGTCCGGGGACGCGCTTCGGGTGGCCCGCCGGGCTCCCCTGGGGGCGGGGACGAGGACCCCGGGCCCGAGGTCGTGCTCCCGGCCGTCCACCTCCACGACCCCCGAGCCCGATACGCCGACGAAGAGCACGTCAACCTCCCCGTTGACGTGCTCCCCGACCCCTTCTCCCCGGGGGAACCTGACCAGGTTGGCGTTCAGGTCCCCCGACCCCCGCAGCGTCCACACCGCCCCCGAGCCCCGCGCGCCCGCGGCGACCTCCGCGAGGTCCACAGCCTCTTCCACACCCGACCTCCCGCCCCGGCTACGCGCGCGCAGATCGAGCCGGTTCCCGCGTTCTGCGGCGGACCTTCGTAGCTGACGAACCCCCCACCGTCTTGCACCTCTGCGCCGAAGGGGGGGGCCAGCGCCAGCGGACGACGGCTACTGGTCCCTGAAGAAGCGCCTGACGAGGACGGAGGCGAGGATCGTCGAGGAGGCGGTGGTGGCGCCCTTGAGGATCGCTTCGAGGGCGTCGTCCTTGAGGCCGCGCTGCTCGGGTATGTTTATGTACCGGTTGGTCACCATCGAGCTTATGAGGTAGGCGATGCCGGCGGCCACTATCGTGATCACCCGCTGCTTTGTCGCGTCGTTCACGTTCTCCCCTCTCGGTAGTACGCTCCGTCCCGCCGAATGATACAGCACATGGCGCCTCCGGCTGCCAGGTGTCAACCCTCGGCTCCGGGCGAGAGATTCAACCGGACCCCGTGAGAGAGCCTCGGGTCGAGTTCCCCGGCGCCGGCGGGCGCTTCCGTCGAAAGGACGACCGCCGACGGGCCTTCCCCCCGTTCGCCGTCCTGTTTCACGGGGAAGACCTCGCAGGCCCCGAGCTTCGGGGCCCCGGGCGGGGCGCCCGTCAGGGCGGCCAGGTCTCTGCCGGCTCTGTCCGGGTCCGGGGTGGAGATCTCCAGCCGTGAGATGCCGGTCGCGCCGTTGGGGTGGTCGGCGGCGGGACCGCCGGGGACGCGCCTCTCGCGCGGGGTCAGGTCCTCGATCAGGAACGGCAGGGCCCTCCCCTCCTGCCGGAAGCCGGCGCTGCGCCACCGGATCTCCTCGCCGTCGGGGAGCCGCCTGCCGCCCTCGCCGAGATCCTCTACCTCGAAGCCGAGCCCCCGCAGCCTCTCGAGTTCTCCCCACAGGTCCGCCGAGGCGGCGCAGTAGTCGATGAGGCCCCCGCCGGGCAGGAACCCCCGCCAGCCCCAGACGTTGTCCCTGCCGTCTTCGGGACGGACAAAGGCGACCAGCTCCAGGTAGGTGCCGTCCCGGAAGGGCACGAGGGCGTTACGCGTCAGGCCGTCGGCGTGCTCCCCGCCCGGCGTCACCCCGAACCCGAGGCGCCCGTAGTCCACGATGGCCTCTTCCAGGTCGTGGACGAGTATCACGAGGTGGTCCAGCCGGGTCGGCACGGTCCGCCCCCTTCCGGTTTCGTTGCCGAGAGACCCGGTGATACCATGTCCCCGCCGTCGGCGAGAGGAGTCAGGGGATCGGCGACACCAACGACGCCGCCGTCGCGTACCTGGGCCAACTGGAGGAAGAGACGATGGTCCGGGCCTGGGGCGAGGACGCCTCGGCGGAGGACCGGCGCAGGATCGTCCTGGCGGCCATCGTCTTCGGCCGCCAGTTCGAGGAGCGTGCGGCCGAGCGCCCCCCGGAGGCCGACGAGAACGGCGCGCGGCGTTTCCTGATGGACCTCATGAACCGCGTGGTGCGCGAGTTCGCCCGTCAGGAGGGCATGGAGGCGGGAGAGGCCGCCGAATTCCTGGGCGAGGTCGGGACCAGGGACCGGGTGCTCGAGTTCAGCGAGGTGCTGGACGCCCACGCGGAGTCCGGTGGGCCGCTAGACGGGTTGCTGCGCGAGGCGGTGGGGCTTCGCCGGGAGAGGGCGTTCCGCGCGGGGCGCGGGTAGGCGGGATCTAGCCGGACCCTCCGGGGGTTCCGCCGTCCCGGTTTCGGGACTGCGTCTGGTGCGTCTGGGAGTACTCCATCGTGCGCGCGGGCAGGTAGATAACGAAGACCCACAGCACGGCCGCCAAGAAGAAGCCGCCGATCAAGGCCGCAAACTGCCACAACTCCGCCGTCAAAGAACCTCCCCTAGCCGCTGCAACTAGGAAGAGTATCCCACGCCGGCGGCCCACCGACCGTTAAAAGGTTAACCCGGGTTACCCC
>JAUJMB010000210.1 GCA_030447045.1 Rubrobacteraceae bacterium
CGATGGTGGTGTAGTCCCGAAACTACCAATAAGAAAGCCCCCACCGTCGTGACCTTCGAGGGCGTCCTCGGTAATAACGGGGCGGGGGAGGTCAAGCTGAGCTAAGCGCAAGGGGTGGGATCTGACTTTTTCAGCCGCAAACCATCCATTCGTAAGCGCAGAAAGTTTCAAAAGATACGTCATATGGGGGATGCGAGGAGCGCTCATAGGACCGTAAGATCGACCCAGGATTTAACGCGCGTTTAACACTGCAACGCGACGGGAGAGGCCGCCGAGGTACGCCCGTCGCGTTGCAACCAGCGGACCGGCGACAGGCAAGGAGTAGACGATGGAGCTTAGTACGAGCACGCGACCCACCACCCTGCGGCTTGGCGACCCTGCCTGCGGCGACCCCGCCCAGGTCGGCGGCAAAGCGGTACATCTCAGCCGACTCGCCGCCGACTACCGGGTCCCAGCGGGCTTTTGCCTGACCGCCGCCGCCTACGACCCGGCGCAGTCCCCTGACGCACCGGTGGCGGCGGTAATAGCGACGGAGGTCGCCGCTGCCTACCAGGCGCTATCCCACGATTGCGGTGTCTCGGATGTTCCGGTCGCCGTGCGCTCCTCGGCGCTCGATGAAGACGGAGACCTCGCCTCGTTCGCCGGGCAGCACGAGACCGAGTTGAACCTGGAGGGGGTCGGGGCCGTCCTCGGCGCTGTCGCCCGTTGCTGGGCCTCCGCTCGCAACGAGCGGGCGCTTGCCTACCGCGAGCAGCAGGGGTTGGAGATCGAGGGGGTAAGGCTTGCGGTGCTGGTCCAGCAGCTAGTTTTGGCCGACACATCGGCGGTGGTCTTCAGCGCCAACCCGATAACCGGAGACCGGGACGAGGTGGTGGTGACGGCCAGCTGGGGGCTCGGGGAGAGCGTGGTCTCGGGGACGGTCACGCCTGATACCTGGGTCGTGCGCAAGGCAGACCTCGTGGTAAAGGAGGAGCGGATAGGAGCGAAGGAGCGCATGACGGTCGCGGTGCCCGGGGGGACGCGGGAGGTGGCCGTGCCGCGGCTCTTGAGGGAGCGGGCGTGCCTGAACAGGGCCCAGGTCGCGGAGCTCGCGGGGCTCGCGGTTGGTCTCGAAGAGGAGATGGGCCGGCCGGTGGACATCGAGACGGCTTTTGCCGGCGAGCTTCTCTACCTGCTCCAGTGCCGCCCGATCACCACGCTCCCCTAGCCGAACACGGGCATCTCCCTCACCACCCGAGATCCGAAACCCCTTTAACGAGAACGAGGAGGGCACTATATGCAGCAGCAAGGCTTGATCCCGACACCGCCGGACTTCCCGGTCGTCTGGGAGAACCCCGACGACGAGCGACTCTTCTGGACGCGGGACGCGATGCACTTCCCGAACCCGATGACCGAACTGGAGGACGAGTTTCTCACCCGCCTCGCCCTGGCGAACGGGTTCGCCAGGGCGTGCGAAGCGTACGATCTGCCTTTCCGCCTTCGCCCGCTCCGCATCAATTACTACCTCTACATGGCGGTGGCTCCGATCATGGCGCCGCCAGAAGAGATGGAGGCCATGGGTAAACGTTCCCAGGAGAAGCTCGGGGACGCGATGGCACGGCTGGGCGAAAGGTGGTCTGGTGAGTTCCTGCCGGAGATCCGGCAGTATCTGGAAGCCTGGGACCGCTTCGACCTATGGGGCGCCTCGATGCCGGAGCTTGTGGCCCACCTGGACGAGACCGTTGCCAAGTTCCGGAGGCTGTGGGAGATCCACTTCACCATAGCCTTCCCGATGCTGCTGTCGATGAGCACGTTCGAGGAGTTCTACCGGGACCTCTTCGGCTCCGACGGGGCCTTCGACGCCTACCGCCTGCTGCAAGGGCTGGACAACAAGACGGTCGAGACCGGCCGGGAGCTCTGGCGGCTGAGCCGCCGGGCGCTGGAGATGCCGGAGGTTCGCAAGGTTCTGGAGGAGAAAGCCGCCGCCGACGTCGTGCCTGGGCTTGCAGGATCAGCGGAAGGCCAAAAGTTCCTCACGGAGCTGGACGCGTACCTCGAAGAGTACGGCCAGCGGGGCGACATGTGGGGGGTAAGCTACCCGACCTGGGCCGAAGACCCGACGCCCGTCATCAAGATGCTGAAGGACTACATAACCCAATCTGGCAGTGGTCCCGACGAAGAGTTGGCGTCTTTGGCCGCAGAGCGAGAGCGTCTCCTGGCCGAGACCCGCGAGCGCCTCGGAGGCTACCCGCAGGCGGTGCGCGACGAGTTCGAGTTTCTCCTCAAAGCGGCCCGGGAGGGCGTGGTCTTGAGCGAGGATCACGGGTTCTGGATCGACTTCAGCTCCACCGCCAGGGTGCGCAGGGTCGTTATGGAGTTCGGCCGCCGCTTCGCCGAAGCCGGCGTCATCGAAAGGCCAGACGACGTTTTCCACCTGAACCTCGACGAGATACGCGAAACGGCGGACCAGCTCCCAAACCTCGACAGAAAGGGCCTCATCGCCCAACGCAAGGGTGAGTTCGAGCGGTTCGGGGGGGTGCAATCGCCCCCGGCCCTCGGCACCCCGCCGCCGGGCCCGCCCCCCGACAACCCCTTCAACCGGATGATAGGGAAGTTCTTCGGCGGGCCGCCCCAGCCTTCAGGCGAGCCCGGAGTGCTACAGGGCAACCCCGGCTCGCCCGGCTTGGTTCGTGGTCGGGCGCGGGTGCTCCGTTCTCTCTCCGAGACGGACGGTCTCCAGGAAGGCGAGGTGCTGGTGGCCGAGACGACGGCCCCGGCGTGGACGCCGCTCTTCGCCACCGCCGCGGCGGTCGTGACCGATACCGGCGGCATCCTCAGCCACTGCGCCGTGGTAGCCCGCGAGTACCGCATCCCTGCCGTGGTAGGGACCGGGGCGGCGACGGCGACGATAAGGAGCGGGGAAACGATCGAGGTGGACGGCGACGCGGGCACCGTCCGTGTCCTCTCCGAAAACGGGAGCTGAGCCGCAATGATAAGGACGTGAAGAGGGGCCCCTTAGGGAGGCCGCTCTCCGAGGGCATGGTGCTCGCCCCCGTCGCGCTGGGCACCATGCTCGCCCCGCTCAACTCGACCATGATCGCCGTGGCGATCCCCTCGTTGCTGGGTGACTTCGACCGCTCTCTCGCCTGGGGATCCTGGATAGTGACCTCCTACCTCGTCGCCATGGCCGCCGTCCAGCCACTCGGCGGCGCCCTGGGGGACCGCTACGGTCGGCGGCGGCTCTTCCTGGTAGGGCTCACGCTCTTTCTGGTGGCGACGATCGTCGCCGCGCTCTCGTGGCGCATCGAGGTCCTGCTAGTCGCCCGGACCGTGCAGGCCATCTCCGGTGCCGCCGCTATCCCCAACGGCACGGCCCTGGTTCGCTCGCTAG
>JAUJMB010000211.1 GCA_030447045.1 Rubrobacteraceae bacterium
CGGCCTCGTAGACCTTCTGCACGCCGGCGGCCTCGATCATCAGGTCCGCGCCGTCTATCACGGAATCTCCTCGCCTCTCGACTCCAGCCGTCTCCTCGACAAACATCCCGGCCTCCCCCGACGCTCCTACACTACGCCCCAGACCCTAAGCCGGTTTCGGGCGGCGCGCATCGTCCGGAGGGCTGAATCCGGCTAGGCCTGCGGGTCCACGTTCGTGCCCCGGGCACCACCGGCCGTCGTTGTGAGGGTGGCCTGCCGGTGCGAGAATAACCGCACCTGATGCTCCGCACTGTAACCGCAACGAGGTACGTTACGCCCCTGCGCGAGGGGGGATCGTTGCCGGCGATCGTCGAGGCCGACGATCTGGGGACGTACGTGCTCAAGTTCCGCGGGGCCGGGCAGGGGCGCAAGGCGCTCATCGCGGAGCTTATCGCGGGCGGGATCGGGCGCACTTTAGGCCTCGCGGTGCCCGAGATCGTGCTCGTCCGCGTCCACCCGGACCTCGGCCGGGCCGAGCCCGACCCCGAGATACAGGACCTGCTCCGCGCGAGCGGGGGCCTCAACCTCGCCCTGGACTACCTGCCCGGCTCTTTAGGCTTCGACCCGCTCGTGGGTCCGCCGGGCGGTGAGCTCGCCTCGCGCATCCTGTGGTTCGACGCGCTCGTCCAGAACGTGGACAGGACTCCCCGCAACACGAACCTGCTCGTCTGGCACGAGAAGCTCTGGCTTATAGACCATGGCGCCTCGCTCTACTTCCACCACAACTGGCCCGGCCGCGACGGGCCCTCGCTGGAGGCCGTCGCCCAGAGGCCCTACGCGGCGGCCCGCGACCACGTCCTGCTGCCCTTCGCGGACAGGATCCCCGAGGCCGACGCGGACCTCGCTCCGCGGCTTACGGCGGAGGTTCTGGGGGAGGTGGTCGGCTCCATCCCGGACGAGTGGCTCGCGGCCGAGCCGGGCTTTGGGGAGCCCGGCGCCGTCCGCTCGGCCTACCTCTCCTACCTCAACTGGCGCCTGCGGGAGCCGCGCGTGTGGTCCCGCGCGCTCGAAGAGGTAAGGAGGGAATGGCTTGCCTAGCCCCTTCGAGTACGCCCTGCTGCGCGTCGTCCCCCGCGTGGAGCGGGGCGAGTTCGTCAACGCCGGGGTCGTCCTCTACTGCCAGGAGAAGCGCTTCCTGGAGGCCGCCATAGACCTCGACCCCGAACGGCTGCGCGCGCTCGACCCGCATCTTGACCCCGAGACCGTGCGGGCCCACCTGGAGGCCGCGCCCCGCGTCTGCGCCGGCGGCCCCGGGGCGGGCCCCATCGGTCTACTGCCCCCCGTCCAGCGGTTCGGGTGGCTCGTGGCGCCCCGAAGCACCGTCGTGCAGCCGGGTCCCGTCCACACCGGCCTCGCCGAAAATCCCCGGGAGGCCCTGGATCACCTCCTGAAAACGATGGTCCAGGCGCCGCAGTAGGGGCTTCGGGTTTTGAGGTGCGGGGTGCGCCCGCCGTGCTGTCAGGAAGGGTTCAGGAACGCGGCCGTGCGTTCGTTGATATAGGCGAAGGCCCCTCTTGATGGAACGTGGCGGCTGCCGGGGAGCGTCTCGGTTTCGAGGTTCGGGATGATCTCCTTGGCGCGCGGGATCACCCTCTCTGCCGGGAAGAAGAGGTCATGCTCGGCGGCGAAGAGCAGCGTGGGCGCCGCGTAGCCGGCGAGTTCCTCCCTGGTCGCGGCCCGCGGCAGCTCTCGATCGAGCTTTACGTGCCTGTAGACGAGGCCGAGTTGGCGGACGTAAGGCTCTTCGAGATCTGTGAGGATCGGGCGCGCGGCGCGCAGCAGGCGCTCCCGGTTGGGAGAGGCACGGTAGACGAGCATGGGCAGGGCCACCTCCCTGAGCATCGGCCAGATCGGGCCGGCCGCGATGCCCGCCGGCGAGGCCAGCACGGCCCCGGCGACGCGCCCCGGGGCGAGGCCTGCCAACCTCAAGACGAGGCCAGCGCCGTAGGAGATCCCGACAAACGAAGCCTGCCCGAGGCCGAGGCCGTCCAGCACCTCCCCGAGCCACCGCGCGTGCCCGTCGCCCCTGGCGGAGGGCCGGGTCCGCGCGCTCCGGCCCGGCTGGCCCACGATGTCCGGCGCGTAGAGCCGGAACGTCTCCGCGAGCGGCAGGAACCAAGAGAGGCACAGCGGGTTCAGGAAGTTGCCGCCGGGGAGGACGACGAGCGGCGGCGCGTCCCCGGGGCCGGCGAGGATCACGTGCGTCTCCCCGAAGCTCGTCCCGATCCGGCGTCTCTGGCAGCCGGGCTCGAGCCGCGCCAGCGCCTCATCGTAGAGGGCCATCAGTTCGGCCTCGCCGCCGGGGCTGCGGTAGACGGGGTCGCCGCTCACGGGATCAGGCCGCAGACGCCGCGGGGCGTCTCGCTACCCGCGGTCCCTCTCCAGCAGGACCATCATGATGACGCCGGCGAGGATCAGGTCCTCCTCCTCTTCGGAGAAGTCCTTGAGCTTCTCCAGCCGGAAGCTGCTCTCGAAGACGGACCTCTGCTTGGCGACGCGCAGCGCCGGCCCGCCGCGCAGGTCCACGATGTACGCCGGGTTGAAGAAGAGGCCACCCAGGGCGTCGCCGAACGGGATGGCCTCCATCAGGCCGTCGAGCACCTTGACCCAGGGGTTCTCCTCGTGGATGGACCCGATGCTGCTGCCGGAGGAGTTCGTCAGGGCGTAGGTGCTCTTCCAGAGGGAGCGCATCCCCTCCTGGCGCACGGCCCCGAGCGGGGTCCCGTCGGGGAAGGCGATAGAGTAGCTCGCCCCGAAGTCGAGCATCCTGTCGGCCTTTATGCGGAAGAGGAGCCTCCTCTGGTCTTCGTCCGCGTAGACGCCGATGTCCTCCTTTAGCCTGAACTTCTTTTTGCGGACGTAGGAGACGAGGTTTCCGCCCGCGTCGGTCACCCGGACCCGGGTGCCGATGGTCGCTATCTTGAACCTCAGGTCCAGCGGGTAGTGCATCACGCGCCGATCTCCTTCCCCATCTCTCCCCACGTCTCCCCGTACGGGCGCCGCAGCAGGCGCGTAACCTCCCGCGTGCGCACAAGGTCCTGGCGCCGGAGCTCGCGCAGGAAAGCGGCGAGCTCCGGGTCCTCGTCCCTCTCGGCCTGGAGGATGTGCGCGTCGTATGATTCGGCGCTCCCCAGAACGTCGAGCAGGAAGTCCGTCAGTTCGCCGTCCCTAATCCTCGCGGCGGGCCGGAGCGGCGCCTCCCCCGGCGGTCCCTCTCTTCTTGCGTGTAGCACAGGCTTCTCCTTCCCTGCCGTTCCACCATACTCTTACGTACGGGGCCGGCAAAAGGCTTCAAATGCCGGCGCCCCCGGCCTCCTCGGGCCGGA
>JAUJMB010000212.1 GCA_030447045.1 Rubrobacteraceae bacterium
ATAGACATCCTCTACGTGGACGCCCTCGGCAAGAACTACTCGGGGACGGGGATGGACACGAACGTGATCGGGCGCTTCAGGATACTCGGCGTCGACGAGCCCGAGCGCCCGAACGTGAAGTACCTGATAGTCGGCGACGTGAGCGAGGAGTCCCACGGCAACGCTCTAGGCGTCGGCCTGGCCGACCTGACCACGGAGCGGCTCGTCGGCCAGATCGACCGCAACGCCATGAACGCCAACGTCGTTACGAGCACCTTCCTCGAGCGCGCGAAGGTCCCCATGGTCCTCTCCACGGACGAGGAGGCGCTGCAGACCGCCATCCGCTGCAACTGGGGCGTCCCGGCGGAGGAGACGCGCTTCGTGCGCATCGCCAACACCCTCCACCTCGAGCACCTCTACGTCTCCGAGAACCTCGTGGAGGAGGCGCTCGCCAACTCCGACGCCGAGGTCGTTTCCGGCCCCGAGGATCTCCGCTTCGGCGCCGACGGGTTCATCGGCCGTTTCTGAAAAGTAGCGCCAACCAAAGACCCGAAACCTAAAAAAAGGAGGAGTCTTGGACCTGAGCCCCCTGCTCTCCGCGTCAAAGGTCGTCGACCTCTCGGTGACCGTCTCCGAGCGGCTGCCCGGCACCTGGCCGGGGCACATGACCTTTGCGCACCACAACTGGAACTGGTTCGCCGAGGTCGACGGCCCCACGGGAAGGACGAAGAGCGCGGCCCCCTACCAGACAAACTTCTTCGTCATAGACGAGCACTGCGGCACCCACTTCGACGCCCCGACCCACTTTATACCGCCCCCCAACTCGGGCCTGCCCCTCGCGAGCGACCTCGGCGCCCAGACCGGCGACAAGGTACCCCTCGAAGACCTGATGGGCCCCGCGGTGGTGGTAGACGTGAGCTACCTCTCCGGGCAGGGGGAGCCCGGCGTTAGCCCGTTTATCGAGCCCGAGCACGTACGCCGGTTCGAGGAGGAGCACGGCGGGCTCGCGGCGGGCGAGGTGGTCCTGTTCAGGACCGACTGGGACCGCTACTACGTCGAGGGCGGGGAGGGCGAGAAGTACCTGAGCGGCTCCCTCGTCACGGAGAGGCACCCAGGATGGCCCGCGCCTTCGCCGGAGACCGCCGTCTACCTGCACGAAAAAGGCGTAAAGACTATCGGCATCGACGCTCCGAGCATCGGCAGCGCCCACGACGGCGTACCCGTCCATCAGGAAGGGCTTGGGCGCGGGATGCGCTACGTGGAGCTTCTGACCAACCTCTCGGAGCTGCCGGTGCGCGGGGCCCTCTTCGTCTTCCTGCCCGTCAAGATCGCCGGCTCCTCCGGGGGGCCGGGTCGGGCCGTGGCGCTGCTGCCGGAAGGTTTGTGACGGGGCGCTTCGATACCATAGGCCTGGCCCCCGGCTGCTCTAGCGCCGCCGCTCTATCCGGCGCTAGGCTGGTCCTGACCGCCGGCGCGGCCTGAAGGCAACCTCGCGGGTTCAGGCGGGGCAGATCCTCCACGACCCGGGGCCCGCGCTGGGGGCCTCTCCGGCCGCTCCTCGTGGGTCCGGCATCTTCCGCGGGTGTGGTAGCGTATCGGCGGGGAAGATGCGAACCGCGAGGAAGAGGTGGAGCTTGCAACTCTTCGAGAAGCTCATAGAGTACCCCGATGCCGAGAGGCTGGTGCTCGAAAATACCCACAAACTGCCCGTCGAAGAGACGCCGCTCGGGGAGGCTTTGGGCCTCGCGTTGGCCAGAGACCTACGGGCCACGGTGGATTCGCCGCCGTTCGATAACAGCGCCGTCGACGGCTACGCCGTCAGGAGCGTCGACGCGGAGGCGGGACGGACGTTTCGGGTGGTGGACGAGGCGCCGGCCGGACGTCCGGCGGAGAAGGGCGTCGGGGAGGGCGAGGCCGTCAAGATCTTTACGGGTGGTGTCATCCCCGGGGGGTCGGATGCCGTGGTGATGGTCGAGAACACCTCCGGGTGGGGCGAGAGCTTCGAGCTGAAGAAGGCCGCATCCCCCGGGCAGAACATCCGGGAGGCGGGCCAGGACACCCGCGAGGGGGACGTCATCCTGCGGGCGGGGACGGAGATCGGGGCGCCCGAGATCGCGCTCGCGGCCACCCAGGGCTACGGGACGCTGCCCGTCTACCGCAGGCCGAAGGTCGTCGTGCTCTCCACGGGGACGGAGCTCGTCGAGCCGGGGACTCGGGGGCTCGCCCCGGGCGAGATCTTCGACTCGAACTCCTACGCCATCGTCGCCCAGTCCCGCGAGGCCGGCGCCGAAGCCCGCCGCCTCTACGCCGCCTCGGACGAGGCCGAGACGCTGCGCGCCGCCATAGAGGAGGCGCTCGAGACGGCCGACGTGGTCGTGACGAGCGGCGGGGTCTCGGTGGGGGAGAAAGACCTCGTCAAGAGCACGCTCATCGACCTCGGCGTCGAGCAGGTCTTCTGGGGCGTGAAGTTCAAGCCGGGAAAACCGCTCTTCTACGGTAAACGCGACGATACCCGCTTCTTCGGCCTCCCCGGCAACCCCGTCTCCGCTATGGTCTGCTTCGACCTCTTCGTCCGCCCCGCCCTCGTGGCGATGATGGGCCGCGTGGACCTCAAGAGGCCGCGCATCCCGGTCTACTTCGAGGAAGACGTGGTCAACAAGTTCGGCAGGATGCACGCCATGAGGGTGGCCCTGGAAAAAACAGCGGACGGCTGGCTCGCCCGCTCCGTCGGCGCCCAGGGCTCGGGCCTCGTGAGTTCCCTGACGAAAGCCGACGCCCTGGCCCTCATCGGCCCGGAGTCCGAGGGCGTCCGGGCCGGCGAGCCCGTCGAGGCCATCGTCCTGCGCGAAGAGAAGCTGATCTGAGGTTTCTCTCGAGGTGTCAGGCATCAGGCCTCAGGAAATTCACTCCTGTGGTGTGAGAAGCCGGAGTGCTTCCGCTACCTGTCCACGCCATACGCACCAACGTGGTGTGTCGCAGACCTGATAGCTGAAACCTGGTGCCTACCTCGAAACCCATAACCTGAAGCCCAGCTTGAGGCCCTATTCCGGGTCGGGAGATCGGGGTCCGATGGTAGAATATGCGTCCAATGTTTGATTCGGATCTCGAAGACAACGTGTTCCGCAGGAGGCTGTTGAAGGAGGTCGCGCCGGGCGTTCCGGTGAACTTCTCCTTCTACTCACCCTCCGTAAAGGTGCAGGTGATGTTCCCGGCTGAGCACATGCCCGGGGCCAACGGCCGGTACGTCGGCAACGGGGTGACCATCGAGTTCGTGCCCGAGGACGGGGCGGCGGTCGAGCGGGTGCGGGAGTTTGTCTGGCACTGGGAGCACCACAACGCCTTCACGGCGGTGCGCAAGATCAACCACCTCAGGCGCGGCGTCTG
>JAUJMB010000213.1 GCA_030447045.1 Rubrobacteraceae bacterium
CTAGCCGAAGAAGGTTTCGGCGGCCTCGTAGAGGTCTCTCGGGACGGCCTTCGTCTCGTCGGTAGCTTCCGAGAGGTCGACGGTGACTATCTCGTTGCCGCGCAGGGCGACCATCTTGCCCCACTCGCCGTTGTTTACGGCCTCGGCGGCGCGTAGGCCGTAGCGCGTGGAGAGGATGCGGTCGTTGGCGGTGGGGGTGCCGCCGCGCTGCAGGTGGCCGAGGACGACGTGGCGGGTGTCTATGCCGGTGCGCTCCTTGAGCTCGCCGGCGAGACCTTTGGCGACGCCGCCGAGGCGGACGTGGCCGAACTCGTCCTTCTCCCCGGTCTGGGTGACGAAGTCCTCGCTAAAGGTAACGCCCTCGGAGACGGCGACCAGGCCCCATTTTTCGCCCCGCTCGGCGCGCTTCTTGAAGATGTTGGTTATCTCGTCGAGGTCGGGCTCGACCTCGGGTATGAGGGTCACGTTCGCGGCCGAGGCGATGCCGGCGCCCCAGGTGATCCAACCGGCGTGCCGGCCCATGATCTCGACGACGATGATCCTCTCGTGGCTCTTGGCCGTGGTCCGCAATTTGTCTATGGCGTCGGTGGCGATGGCGACGGCGGTGTCGTACCCGAAGGTGGTGTCGGTGGCCGAGAGGTCGTTGTCTATGGTCTTCGGGCACCCGACGATCTGCAGGCCGAAGTCGTCGTGAAGCCTCTTGGCAACGCCTAAAGTGTCGTCCCCGCCGACGGCGACGAGCGCGTCGACGCCGAACTCCTCCAGCTGCCTGACGACCTTCTCGGCGTCCCCCTCGTTCTTGTACGGGTTGGTGCGGGAGGAGCCGAGTATGGTCCCGCCCTCCTGCAGGATGTAGCGCACGTCCCCGAGGCCTAGCGGCATTACGGTGTCGTCTTCCGGCGAGAGCAGGCTCTTCCATCCGCGCTTGAGGCCGACGACCTCGTGGCCGTAGTCCTCGATGCACTTCATGGTGACGGCCCTTATGACGCCGTTCAGGCCCGGCGCGTCCCCGCCGCCCGTGAGCATCCCGACCCGCTTTACCTCGGCCACCTTGCGACCTCCTCCAGGACCCCGTTAAGAGACGCCAGTCTAGCAAAATCGCCGGAGGCGAACCTCCGCCCGCGGGGCCCGCCGGACGCGGTAGATTGCTGACAAGTCGGGCACCCGCCGGTATATTCGTGCCCATGACTATAAGGGTTCTGTTCGTTTGCATGGGAAACATCTGCCGAAGCCCGGTCGCCCAGGGTGTCTTCGAGGACGTCGTCCGCCGCGAGGGGTTGGAGGGGGAGATAGAGGTGGACTCCGCGGGAACCCACGGCTTCTACCACGCCGGCGAGCCGCCGGACCCGCGGGCGCAGGAGAGCGCGCTCGCCCGCGGCATAGACATCTCTGGTCAGCGCGCACGACGCCTCTTGCCCGAAGACTGCCGCGGGTTCGATTACGTCCTGACGATGGACGAGCAGAACTACCGGAGGGTTGCGGGGCTCTGCAAGGGCGGTGCCGAGGTACGTCCCTTTCTAGACTTCGCACCGGGACCGGAGACCGAGGTCCCCGACCCCTACCAGGGCGGCCCGGAGGGTTTCCAGCGCGCCCTCGACCTTATAGAGCGCGCGTCGGAGGGGCTTCTGCGGGAGATCCGGGGACGGCTCCCGAACGGCCGTGGCTGAGAACCTCGTCGCCGAGGGCGTCCTGGCCCACGTCGGCGAACGCCTGCGGAGCGTGCGTCCTCTGGGCGGCGGCTGCATCGGCGAGGTCTACAGGGCGGAGCTTGTGGATGGGACGCCGCTCGTCGCCAAGGTGGACCGCGGGGGCGAGGCGCACCTGGACCGCGAGGCCTACATGCTCCGCTACCTGCGCGAGAGGACCGACCTGCCCGTCCCCGAGGTCTTCCACGGCTCCGAGACGCTCCTGCTGATGGAGTTCGTCGAGGGGACGAGCCGATTCTCCGAAGAGGCCGAGCACCACGCCGCCGAGCTCCTGGCCGCCCTGCACGGCATTTCGGCCGAGGGCTACGGCCACGAGCGGGATACCCTCATAGGCAGCCTGGACCAGCCGAACCCCTGGACGGCGAGCTGGGTCGAGTTCTTCCGGGAGAGGCGCCTGCTCTACGCCGCGCGGGCGGCCCACGGGGCCGGGCGGCTGCCCGCAGAGGACCTGAGTAGGGTTGAGCGTTTATCCGACCGTCTGGAAGACCTGATAGGAGAGCCAAATCCCCCGGCGCTCGTCCACGGCGACGCGTGGAGCGGGAACGTGCTGGCGAAGGGGGGCAGGATCTCGGCCTTCCTCGACCCGGCCATCTACCACGCGGACCCCGAGATCGAGCTCGCCTTCATAAGCCTCTTCAACTCGTTCGGCGACGCGTTCATGCGTCGCTACGCGGAGTTGCGACCTATCCGCGAGGGCTTCTTCGAGACGCGCAGCGACCTGTACAACCTCTATCCGCTGCTGGTCCACACGTACTATTTCGGTGGCGGGTACCCGGGGTCCGTGCGGCGTGTCCTGGGGCGGTTCGGAGTCTGAGGGGCCGGCCCACCCTTGCGGGCGATGTAGAGGCTCGTCGCGTAGCCCTTGACGATCCGCCCACCGTACCCTTCCTGGATCAGGCGCGAGATGCCGGCGTAGAGGCGCGCCCTGGTCCCCTCCCCGAGAGCGATGTGTCCCGAATACGTATCCAGTACACGGAGGTAGCCCCGGGCGTCGTAGGCCTTCTCCCAGAGGTAGAAGCACCGGACGACGGGAGCGAAAAGCCCTGAGCGCTCGATCTCTTCGCCCCTGTCCGGCAGGTTCTCTGGACGGGGAGGTCCACCGTGGTCGCCGTCGAAGATCTCGGGCGCCTCCCGCTCGTAGACTTCCTGCGCCGCTGCAAAGAAACCCTCATCCGCGTCGGTGCTCACGTGCTCGTTCCAGAACAGGGCGATGGCCCCTCCGGGCCGGAGGGACCGGGCGGCCTTCGGGTAGGCGACCGCGGGGTCTAGCCAGTGGAAAGCGGTGGCGGAGACGAGAAGGTCGAACGTCCCTTCCGGGAGCGGGGTCTCCTCGAAATCGCCGGTCCGAACCTCCACGCGCGGGTACGCGGCCAGGTTGCGTCGGGCGATAGCCGCGAGGTTCTCGCCGAGCTCGACGCACAGGATCTCGTAACCCCGGCGGGCGAGCGGCAGCGTCGCCTGCCCCGTGCCGCACCCGACCTCGAGTATCCGTCCCCTTGGCGGTACGCCCGAGAGCGAGACGACGTCCTCGAAAAGCTCCTCGGGGTAGCCGGGCCTGACCTCGTCGTAGAGGGAAGATGCCACGTCGAACGTGGACCTCAACCGCTCCCTTCCGCCCGTCACGCGCCGCCCTTTGC
>JAUJMB010000214.1 GCA_030447045.1 Rubrobacteraceae bacterium
CCCTGGAGAAGTGCCCGGTCAACGCCAGGGTGCCAGCCGAGAGGCTGGAGGAGACGGTGTGGCGCTTCGTGGTCGGTCTGCTCACGGACCCCTGGCGGATGGTCGAGGGTGTGGACAGGCTAATCGAGGCGGAAAGGTCCAGGCTGCGCGGCGACCCGGAGCAGGAGATGCGTGGACTGCGCCGCCAGATGCGCGACCTCGAAGTCCGGCGCGTCCGCGCCCAGGACGCCTACCTCGCGGGCGCGTTCTCCGTGGACGAACTCCGGGCCAGGCAGCAGCAACTGGACGAGGCGAAGGAGGCAGTGCTGCGGGAGCTGGACCTTTGTGAGCACCGGGGCGAGGGCCTGCGCAAGCTGGTGGCCTACAGGGACGTGCTCGGACGCCGCGCTGACGCCTAGAACAACCTCCTGTCGGAGCACCCCGACCTGCCGAAGTACGTCGTCGGGGACATGCCCCGGCAGAACGACCCGTTCGCCCGCGCCCAAAGGGAGGCCCTGGAGAACAGCACGCCCGAGGATCGGCGCTTACACTACGAGGACCTTGAACTGCGCGTGGTGGCGCTCTCGAAGGACGAACTGGAGATCAGCGGCGTGTTCGGAAGCGAGGTGCTTTACATTTGCAACCCATAACCCAGGCCACGGCGCACGACAACACCATAGTCGTCGTGTTCCCCGACCGCGTCGAGATCCGGCGCGGGTGGCAGTCCCAAAACGTCGAGTCCTTCGACCTGAGGGAGCTGGCCGCCGTGGCGACGAAGGGCGTCGTGAACACTACGCTCCAACTGAAGACGAACAAGGGCCGCATACTCCAGCTCACCAGGATGGCCCTCCCCGACGCCCGCAGGGTAAAGAACGCCATCGAGTCCCGCAAACGCCTCGCCGGCCTCTACGAATAACATGCCCCCAACGCCGAAACCGTGGAACTTCCACCCTCCCCTGACGCCCCCCGAACCACACAGACGTAACGACCGTCCACACCCAAATGCCGGCCCCCCTCTTCGGCCCGGTGCTCCTCAACGCTCCCCTGCCTTTCAAGCTCGTTCTGCGCCGCAGGTTTACAACGTAAGCGTGTTCCGAATCCTGTAAGCTGTCGCCAAAGGCGTGGGAGGTTCTCCGTTGGTGGAGGCGAAGAGGCGGCCGTTGAGCCGGCGGCGGGTGTTGGAGGCGGCGGTGGGGTTCGCCGACCGCGAGGGGTTGGAGGCGCTCAGCATGAGGAGGTTGGGGGCGGAGCTCGGGGTCGAGGCGATGTCGCTCTACAACCACGTGCCCAACAAGGACGCCCTGCTAGACGGGATGGTCGAGGTGCTGTTGGGGGAGCTCGAGGTTCCCCCCGAGGGGGGGGACTGGGAGGGTCGCGTGAGGGAGGCGTACCGGGGGTTTCGGCGTCTCGCGCGCAGGCACCCGAACGTCTTTCCCCTGCTGGTCGTCCGGCCGCCGGACACGATGGACGGGGTCTGGCTCGTCGAGGAGTTCTTGAAGACCATGCGGGGGGCCGGCTTCGACGAGACCACCGCGTTGCACGCGTTCAGGACGTTCTCCGGCTACGCGATGGGGTACGCGATGGCCGAGATCCGGGGCTTCGCCATGGAGCCTGGCGGTGGCAGGGCCGGGGCCGCGGCCCTGCCGGCCGAAGAGTTCCCCCACATAGCGGGGCTCGGGGACCGGCTCGGAGAGGTGGACCGCGACGCCGAGTTCGAGTTCGGGCTCGACCTCATCGTGGGCGGGCTGCGGGAGAGGCTCTGAGCGCCCGCGTATGCCCAGATCTCGGCCGCCGGGCGACGCAGGAATGAGGCGGCTTCTGGACCGGCGCCCCGGGCTCTTCTGCCTGGCGGTTACGGCGGCCCTCTTCGTCCTGACGGCGCTGAGCAGGATCTCCTTCCCCCAAGGGGCGCCCGTCAAGAACATCAAGCGTCTGCCGCAGAAGGCCTTCGAGCCGCCGACGGGCCTCGACCGCGTCGTCTCCGACCTCAAGAGCCCGGACGTGCTGTTCTGGGGGCTCGCCATCCTCCTGGCCGTCGTCTTGCTGCTGTGGACGGGCCTGTGGCGCGAGGCGGGGTTCAACCGGCCGGTAAAGAAGAACCTGCGGCTGCTGTGGTTCCCGCTCTTCGTCGGGGCGCTTACGCTCTCGGGGGGCGCGTTCGTCGCGGGGTTCGACGCCCTCCTGTCCGCGTTCCTGGTAGTGCTGGTGGCCGTCTTCGCCGAGGAGCTGCTGTTCCGCGGTCTGCTGTGGCGGGTGCTCGCGCCGGGTGGGCCGGTCGGGGCCATGGTCCTGACCTCCCTCCTCGCCGGCGCCCTGGCGCTCGGCCGGGCCGCCACCGACGGCCCCTGGCCCGAGGCCGTGCGCCTGACGGCGCTCACGGTCTGCGGTGGCTTTACCTACGCGGCCCTCCGCTGGCGCACCGGCTCCCTCCTGCCCGTCATCGCCGTCCACGCGGCCTTCGCCTTCGCCGTGGACATCTCCACCCCCGGGACCCTCACCTACCGGATAACGATGCTCCTCAGCACTTTAGGCTTCGTCTTCTACGGCCTCTTCCTCCTCCGAAACAGGCAGGTGCGGGACGACGGCGGTCTGGCGGGTCCGAAACCGGCGCGCGTACGCTAAAGGGGTGATCCACGCATCCCGGACCGGCGCGGCTACGCCGTCTCCCGGACCCACCGCCGGCACGGGCCCCAACCGGTTCGCTGCCGGCGGCTTATCCCCAGAGCCGGCGGCGTTCCGGGTCTGTCGGGCCTACGAAACGACCTCCCGCAGCTGGCGCTCGAGGTCCTTGACCTCGTCGCGCAGCTTGGCGGCATACTCGAACTTGAGCTCTTCGGCGGCCTCTAGCATCTCGGCCTCGAGGTCGGCGATGAGGGTGCGCAGCTCGTCCGGGTCGCGGGGGGCCTCGCGACCGCTGCGCTTGTTCGCCTTGTAGAGGCCCTTGGACTCGGCGGCGATGAGGATGTCCGAGATGCCCTTGGAGATCGTGCGCGGCTCGATGCCGTGGCGCTCGTTGTAGGCCCTCTGGATCTCACGCCGCCGCCCCGTCTCCCCCAGGGCGACCCGCATCGCGTCCGTCTCCTTGTCCGCGTACATGATGACCCGGCCCTTGACGTTCCTGGCCGCCCGCCCGATGGTCTGGATGAGCGCCCGCTCCCCGCGCAGGAAGCCCTCCTTGTCCGCGTCCAGTATGGCGACGAGGGTGACCTCGGGAAGGTCGAGGCCCTCCCTGAGGAGGTTGATGCCGACGAGCACGTCGAACTCGCCCGTACGGAGGCCCCTGATGATCTGGATGCGATCCAGCGTCTCGATGTTGGCGTGCATGTAGCGCGCCTTGACGTTGTGCTCCAGCAGGTAGTCCGT
>JAUJMB010000215.1 GCA_030447045.1 Rubrobacteraceae bacterium
TCGACCTCGACGCCCCTTCGGTGGAGGTCGTAGAGGCGGCGTCCGCCGACCTTGAGGGCCGAGGTCATGGGCGGGACCTGGAGGATGCGGCCGGTGAAGTGCGGGAGCGCGGCGCGGATGTCGTCGGCGCCGGGGAGGGGGGCGTCTACGGGTGTGATCTCCCCCTCCGCGTCCAGGGTGTCCGAGACGAAGCCGAAGCGGGCCGTCGTCGTGTAGGACTTGTTCATGGGGGTCACGTAGCGGGCCAGGCGGGTCGCCCGGCCGACGACGAGGACGAGCAGGCCCGAGGCGAGGGGGTCGAGGGTGCCGGTGTGCCCGATCCTGGTCCCCTTCGGGAGGAGGCGCTTGACCTTCGAGATCGCGCGCGCGCTCGTGAGGCCGGTGGGCTTGTCCAGCAGCAGGGCGCCGGATGGCGGCCCGTCGGCTATATCCCCTCCCCGAGGTCCACGGACGAGTTCCTCAGGACGCCGATCAACTCGGCCTTGGCCTCCTCGGGGCGCATGCCCTCCCTCGTGTAGCCGGCGGCGAGCCTGTGGCCTCCGCCCCCGAAGGCGCGCGCGATCTCGCCGACGTCTATCGTCTCGGAGCGCAAGCTACCCTTCGTTCCCTGCGGGACCTCGCGCAGGTGGGCGACCATGTCTATGCCCTCCACGGAGCGGAGCTGGTCGATGGCCTCCTTCGAGTCGAGCTCGCCGGCGCCGGTGCGCGCGTAGTCCTCGTTGTCCACCGTGGAGATCAGGACCTCCCCGTAGCGCACGGCGTTCGCCAGCGACACGCCGACGATCCTGAGCTGCTCGAGGCTGCCGCGGCGGTTGATCCTCTCGTTGACCTCCGCCGGAACGACCCCGGCGCGCAAGAGGTCGGCGACCAGCTCGTGGGCCCCCGGCGAGATGTTGCGGAAGTTGAACCCGCCCGTGTCGGTCTTGACGCCGACGTAGATGGCCTGCGCGGCCTCCAGGTCGATCTCGACGCCGAGCTCGCGGTAGAGGCGCGAGACGACCTCGGCCGTCGCCGCCGCCCGGGCGTCGACAAAGTTGTACTCGGCGTAGAACGGGTTGTCCTCGTGGTGGTCGAGGTTCAGCCGCGCCCCCGCCTCGGGGATGGGAACCCCGGTCCGGTCGGCGCGCGAGGTGTCGACGACCAGCAAGTCGTAGCCGGGCGGCAGCTCCGTTAGCGGCTCCTCTGGCAGGAGCCAGCGCAGGTAGCCGGGCACCCCCTCGGCGTGGCAGAAGACCGCCTCGGCGCCTAAAGCGCGCATCAGGCGCACGAGGGCCGCGGAGGCGCCGATGGCGTCGCCGTCGGAGCCGACGTGCGTGGTGACGGCGACGCGGTCGAGCGTCTTGAGGTACCCGGCTATCTCCTGCAGGGTGTTACTGGTGGTCTGTATCGACACTGTTCCTTACCTCCCTAAGAGCGGCCTCTATGCTCATCGCCCGGTCGACGACCGGGTCAGGCTCGAAGCGGAGCCTGGGCGTGCGCCGCAGGCGTGTCTGTTGTCCGACGGCGGCCTGGACGCGCCCGGCGGCGCTCTGCAGCCCCTCGTGGGCGGCCACCTCGTCCTCGCCCGCGAGCACGCTGTAGAAGACGGTGGCCTGGGCCAAGTCGGGGCTTACCCTCACCCCCGTAACGGTCACGAGGCCGTTGATGCGCGGGTCCGAGAGCATGGAGAGCTCTTCGCCCGCGATCTCCTTGAGCTGAGATTCGACCTTGCGCATCCTGTCGCTCAAACGTTCCGTCCCCTCACAGCTTGACGAACTCCTCGCGCCACTCGGCGACCATCAGCTCGTCGTAGTTAAGCAGGAAGCGCCTGACCTCCTCGCGCTTCTCCTCGGCGGCGCCTCTGGAGACGGCGGCGAGCGCTATCTCCACGGTGGCCCGCTGCCAGAAGTCCTGGTTGCCGGACTCGACGACGGAGACGTTCTTCTTCCGCAGCCGGTCTCGCAGGGAGCGTATCGTCTGGCGCTTGTCCTTGAGGCTGGAGGCGTAAGGTAGGTCCAGCTCCAGCCTCGCCGCGTACAGCAAAGAAGACCCGAGTTACCTCGGGACCTCGACGATCTCGAAGAACTCCAGGACGTCGCCCTCCTTGACGTCGTCGAAGTTCTCGATGCCGATGCCGCACTCGAAGCCCTCGCGCACCGAGCGGGCGTCGTCGCGGAAGCGCTTGAGGGAGCCTATGTTCCCCTCGTAGACGACCGTCCCGTCGCGCACCAGGCGGACGCGGTTGTTGCGGAAGATCTCGCCGCTCAGGACCATGCAGCCTGCGACAACCCCGGCGTTCGGGGTGCGGAAGGTCTGGCGGACCTCCGCCGTGCCCGTCTCCTGCTCCCGCTCCTCGGGCGCGAGCATGCCGCGCATGGCGGCCTCGATCTCCTCGAGGGCCTTGTAGATCACGTCGTAGGTCCGGATCTCCACGCCCTCGCGCTCTGCTACCTGCTTGGCGGTGTTGGTGGGCCTCACGTTGAACCCGAGCAGGATCCCGTCGCTCGCGCTGCCGAGCATGACGTCCGAGTCCGTTAGCGCCCCGACCCCGCTGCGCACGATGTTGACGCGCACCTCGTCGGTCGAGAGCTTGGCGAGCGCCTCCTTGAGCGCCTCCACGGAACCGGCCACGTCCGCCTTGATGACGAGGTTGAGGTCCTGCATCCCGCCCTGCCCGAGCAGATCTTCGAGCGAGCGGCGCGAGCCGCCCTGGGCGAGCTCCTGGCGGCGGAGCTTCTCCTCGGCCTGCTGCGCCCTGTCGCGGGCGAGCCTCTCGTGCTCGACGACCTCGAAGCGCGTCCCCGCCTCGGGCACGCCGGAGAGGCCGAGGATCTCGACCGGGCTGCCAGGACCCGCGTCCTTGACGCGCGTGCCGGTGTAGTCCAGCATCGCCCGCACCCGCCCGTAGGCGGTCCCGGCCAGCACCACGTCGCCCTTGTGGAGCGTGCCGCGGTTCAGGAGCAGCGTCGCCACGGGTCCCCGGCCCGGGTCGCGCTCGCCCTCTACCACGTACCCGCTGGCGGGCGCGTTCGGGTTGGCCTTGAGATCCTCGAGCTCGGCGACCACCAGGATGTTCTCCAAGAGCTCGTCGATGCCCTCGCCCGTCTTGGCCGAGACCGGCACGGTGACCGTCTCGCCGCCGTAGGCCTCGGGCATCAGGCCGCGCTCGGAGAGCTCGCCGAGGACGCGGTCCTGGTTGGCGTTCGGGACGTCTATCTTGTTCAGGGCGACGACCATGGGGACGCCCGCGGCCCTGGCGTGCTCGATGGCCTCCTGGGTCTGCGGCATGATGCCGTCGTCCGCGGCGACGACGAGGACGACGACGTCCGTCACCTTGGCGCCGCGGGCGCGCATCTCGGT
>JAUJMB010000216.1 GCA_030447045.1 Rubrobacteraceae bacterium
CACCAGTTGGAGGCCTACGAGCGGGTGCGGGCCGGGGAGAACGTGGTGGTGGCGACGGCGACGGCGAGCGGGAAGTCGCTGTGCTACAAGATCCCGGCCTTCCAGAACGCGCTCTACCGGACGAAGAGCCGGTCCCTCTTCCTCTACCCGACCAAGGCGCTCGCGCAGGACCAGCTAGGCAAGATCAAGGGCTTCGGCCTGCGCGGCGTCCACCCGGCCACCTACGACGGCGACACCCCGCAGGCCCTGCGCGCGGACATCCGGCGCCGCTCGAACGTGGTGCTCACGAACCCGGACATGCTCAACGTCGGTTTGCTGCCGAACCACGAGGCCTGGGGGGACTTTCTCAGGAACCTCGAGATCGTGGCCGTGGACGAGGCCCACGTCCTGCGCGGCGTCTTCGGCTCCCACGTCGCGGCGGTGCTCCGGAGGCTCAGGCGTGCCGCGGAGCTGCACGGGGGAGACCCGCGCTTCGTGCTCACGAGCGCGACGATAGCCAACCCGCAGGAGCTCGCCGAGAGCCTTACCGGGCTGCCGTTCTCGCTCGTGGACGACGACGGGGCCTCCTCCGGGCCGCGGCGGGTGGTCTTCCGCAACCCGCCGCTGCTGGACAAGGAGAAGGGGGAGCGGCGGAGCCTGCTCACGGAGGGGGCGCTCGTCTTTGCGGACCTGGTCTCCAGGGGCATCAGGACCATGGCCTTCGCGAAGTCGAGGAAGGCGGCTGAGCTTATCTACCGGTACGCGGCCGAGCGGCTCGGGATCGAGGGGGCGCGCAGGATCTCGCCTTACCGCGCCGGCTACACCGCCCGCGAGCGGCGCGAGATCGAGGGCAAGCTCTTCAGCGGCGACCTGCTCGGCGTCGTCTCGACGAACGCGCTGGAGCTCGGGGTTGACGTCGGGGCGCTCGACGCCGTGGTCTGCTGCGGCTACCCCGGCAGCGTGGCTTCCATATGGCAGCAGTGGGGCCGCGCCGGACGCGGCAAGGACCCCTCTTTGGCCGTCTACATCGCCGGCCGCGACTCCCTGGACCAGTTCCTCTTCGAGAACCCGCCCCGCGTCCTCGGCCGCCGCGTCGAGGCCGCGCGCGTGACGATGGAGAACCCGTACATCCTCGGCCCGCACCTGTTGGCCGCCGCGCACGAGGCCCCGCTGGACGCCGAAGACGAGAAGTATTTTGGCCCCGCCTACAGGGGTGTCGCGAAGGCGATGATGGAGGACAGGATGCTCGCCGCGAGCGGGGAGCGCCTGATCTACGCCCGCGCCGACAGCCCCGCGCGCAACGTCTCCCTGCGCTCGGCCTCCTCCCAGACCGTCCTCATAGCGGACACCGACGGGGAGCTTATAGGCACGGCCGAGGCGACGCGCGCCCCGAGCGAGCTTCACCCCGGCGCCACGTACCTGCACCGCGGCAACGCCTACGAGGTGGAGGAGCTCGACCTGCGCCTGCACCGCGCGGTCGCCCGCCGCGTGCCGAACAACTTCTACACGAAGCCCAAGGTCGAGACGGACGTCGAGATCGTGGAAGAGGTGGAGAGCAGGGACCTGCCGAACGGGGCGACGCTCCACTGGGGCCGCGTCAGGACCACCGACTCCGTCACCTTCTACAAGAAGGTAAGGGTTGCGGACGAGGCGGAGCTCGGGGTCTACCCGCTCGACCTGCCGGACGTGACGCTCGACACGCAGGCCTTCTGGGTTACGCTGCCGCCGTTGCCGCGGGGTGCCCGCCCGAGCTTCGAGAGCTTCGGGGGGGCTTTGCACGCCGGGGAGCACGGCATGATCGGGCTCCTGCCCCTCTTCGCGATGTGCGACCGGGCGGACATCGGGGGGCTCTCCACCCCCGCCCACCACCAGAACCGCCTGCCCACGATCTTCGTCTACGACGGCTACCCCGGCGGCGTCGGCATCTCCAGGCGCGGCTTCGACGCCTTCTCCTCCCTCGCCCGCGACACGGTCGGCGTCATCACCCGCTGCCCGTGCGAGCGGGGCTGCCCGGCCTGCATCCAGTCCCCCAAGTGCGGCAACTGGAACGAGCCCCTGAGCAAGGCCGGGGCGGTGGACCTCCTGCGCTACCTGCTCGGCCAGACGAGCAAGTACCCAGCGGAGTAGGATGGCCGGGTTCTCGCTGCCGGATTTCCCACAGGTAGACGATGAAACCCTGCGCGAGATCTCTCGCCGCCACGGACTCGACGGGGAAGCGTCCCCGCCGTTGCCCGAGGTGGGGGTCTTCAACAGGATCTACCCTCTAGGTAGAGACCTCATCCTCCGCGTCCCCCGCGACCATCCGGCTTTCGTCGGCGCGGCGCGCAAGGAGTCGGTCGCCGTCCCGGCGGCCAGGGAGGCCGGCGTACGGACGCCGCGGATGGTCTCCTTCGACGACACCGGCGACCTCCTGCCCGTCCCCTACTCGGTCTACGAGCGCGTCCACGGCGACACCTTGGGCCTCCTCGACCTCGACCCGGCGGAGGCCCCTGCGGCCTGGAGGGAGCTCGGGCGCGACCTCGCTCGCCTGCACGCCGGCGTCCCGGAGGACGGTCCGGCCGCGGGCCTGGAGCTCGAGCCGATGCCGGACCCCCGCCCCTGGCCGGAGGAGATCGCGGCGGAGGGGTACTTCACCTCGACAGAGGCGCGGTGGTTCTCCGAATGGCTGGACCGCCTCGCCCCGGCCGCACTCGCCCCCGTCCGCCGGCGCTTCCTGCACGGCGACTCCCAGGCGACGAACGTGATGGTCGGGGCCGGCACCCTGGAGTACCTGGCCGTCCTGGATTGGGGCGGTTCGGGGTGGGGCGACCCCGCCTGGGACTTCGCCGGCGTCCCGCTGCGGGTCGTGCCCTCCATGCTCGAAGGTTACGGGGAGGTCGCCCCGCCCGAGGACGACGAGGCGGTCGAGGCCCGCATCCTCTGGCGGCACCTCCAGCTGGGCCTCTACCTGCTGCGCAGGGACCCCCAGCCGGGGCGCTCCTGGGCCGAACGCCCGCTGGGAATGCTCGTGGACGTTATGCGCTTCTTGCTCGGGGACCCGGGAAGAGGGTGGACGAGGTGGACGCCGTAAGACCTGCCGGACCCTACGTCGCCGTCATCGGCCCCGGTACGGCGACGGGGGAGACCTACGGGCAGGCCCGCGAGGTCGGCCGGCTCGTCGCCGGGCGTGGCGGCATCGTCGTCTGCGGCGGCCTCGGCGGGGTCATGGAGGCCGCCGCCCGCGGGGCCACGGAGGCCGGAGGCACAGCCATCGGCATCCTGCCGGACGAGGACCGGGGTCGGGCAAACGGATACTTGTCCTATTCCATCGCGACGGGGGTGGGGCAGGCGCGGAACCTGGCCGTGGCCTGCTCGGGGGA
>JAUJMB010000217.1 GCA_030447045.1 Rubrobacteraceae bacterium
CTAGAAGTGTCATTCCCCGAAGTCGGTATACGGCCGCTGCACGTCCTCGTCAGGGCCGTCGTGCGCCCTCCTGCGCGCACGCGCCGGCGGGCGGGGCCTCCGCGATCCCTCCGGCCCCATCGCGCCGTTCTGTGGCGTTTGTGACGCCCCGTCGGTCCACCGCGCACCCGCCGCCTCGTCGACGCCCGCGTGAGCGAGGAAGGATCGTGACGAGGCCAATCCTGAGCCCGCGATCCTTCATGTCCTCGAGGAAGTCCAGGAGGCCTGGAAGCGGCTCCAGCTCCCCGGCGCGCCTGCGGAAGCTGGCCTCCTTGGCCTCGGCGATCTCGCGCCCCTCCTGTGCGGAGAGGTTCGGGAGCAGGTCACCGACGATCTCGGCGTTCGCCCGGCCGCTGATGTTCTCCCGGTAGAACACCTCGTCCACGTCTATGCCGTGGGGCAACAGGACCTCCACCCATGTCGGCAGGTGCAACGAATCGGTCTCGGCGAGGATACCGTCGAGGTCGAAGAGCAGGGAGCGGTACGGCCCACCCGTCACCCCCAGCTCACTCCCAGCCGAGAAAGTCGTAGAGCGCGGGGTCCATGAAGTCCCCGATCACGATGCCCACCCCGGCTTCGAGAAGTTCTTCGGGAGTATGGCCCGAGGTTATGCCAACGGTCGGGATGCCGGCTTCCACCGCGGAGCGGGCCCCGGTCACGGAGTCTTCGAAGGCGACGACCTCCTCGGCCGACAAGCCCAAGCTCTCGAGTGCCTGCTCGTAGGGCAAGGCGGCGGGCTTGCTATCTTCCCCCTCCTGCGGGTAAACGACGGGGTCAAAGGCGCCGTGAAGGCCGAGCGGCTGCAGAATCTCGCCGGCGTCCTCCTCGTTGGAGTTGGTGACCAGGGCGAGGGGCAAGCCGCGTCGGCGCCCCGCCTCGATAAGGCCGCGCAGGCCCGGGAGGGGCCCGATCTCACTCGACCGTTGCCGGGCGCGTAATTCCTCCCTCGCGAGCAACTCGTCCATCTCCTCGTCGGAGAGGTCGGGCAGGACGTCCTCGACGGCCTCCCTGTCGACCCGCCCGCTCAACTTCTCCTCGTAGAACTCTCGCGTCACCTCGACCCCGTAGGGCCGCAGGACCTCGATCCAGTTCGGAAAATGGACGGCGTCGGTGTTCGAGAGGGTGCCGTCGAGGTCGAAGAGGAGTGCTTTTGGCATAAGACCCAGCATTATAGGCGTTCGTCCGACGTCCGGCCACGGCGTCCTACGGGCCGTAGTAAAGAACGGCGTTCAGCGCGCGGGTCACGATCAGGAGCGACCCGATGTACAGGAGGATGAAGAGGTGACCCGGCTCCCGGCGCTTACGCAGAGGGCTCGTCTTGTACTCGGCCATGGCCAGGAGCACCCCGATGGCGCACAGCCCCCACACCCAGTAGAACGCGAAGTACCGCGCGAAGTTGCCGGGGTCGGGGTAAAGCGTCGCCCACGCGAACGCCAGCGTCACGAAGCCCGCGAGCAGGACGCAGAGGACGAAAAGCACCCTGTTCGCCCGGCTCCTGCGGCCCCAGGCGAGCCACCCCGCGAATATCTCGACCACTCCTCTCACGCTGGCTATGTTAGCAGCCAGGGGGCGCGCGTCCGGTAAGAGCTTCCGCTCACTTCACCCGGATCGCACGCGCGGCCGTGATCCCGCTCAGCTCCTCCGGACGGAGGCCGAAGACCACGTGCGTGTGGCCCGCCGCGGCCCACACCTCCTCCTGTTCTAAGAGGTCCTCGTCGAGAAAGGTGACGGGCGCCTCAGCGTGGCCTAAAGGGGGCACGCCGCCGATGGCGAAGCCCGTCTTCTCCCGCCCGTAGGCGGCGTCGGCCTTCTCGATCTGCTCCGCGAGGAGGGCCGAGATCCTCTCCTCGCTCACCCGGTTGGCGCCACTCGCCAGCACGAGAACGGGGGTGCCCGTGTCGGCGACCCTGAAGACGAGGGACTTCACGATCTGCTCGACCCGGCAGCCCAAAGCCGCGGCGGCGTCCCTGGCGCTCCGCGCGGTCTCCTCCAGCTCCACGAACCGCGGGGAGACCCCCCGCCCCTCCAGCGCGGCCCGCACCCGCCGCACGCTCTCCCTCTCCCCGTAGCCCAAGCCCCGGCCTTCCCGTCTCTCCCGCCGTCTGCTGATCATCGCGCTGGTATGCCCCCCCGCCGGCAGTAGAATAACCGCCGTGCGACGACTGCTCATCCTCTGCTGCGCCATCGTTCTGGTGGACACGATCTTCTATGCCGCCCTTACCCCGCTCGTCCCGTACTTCAACGAGGAGTTCGGCCTCTCCAAGTCCGCCGTCGGCCTGCTCGGCGGCGCGTTCGGGGCGGGGGTGCTCCTGGGCGCGGCTCCCGGCGGCTACCTGGCCTCGCGCGTAGGGGTGAGGGCCGCGGCCCTCGCCGGCCTCGTGCTGATGAGCCTCACGAGCGTCGGGTTCGCGCTGGCGGACGCGACGTGGCTGCTCGTAGTCACGCGGTTCGTCGGCGGGTTCGGGAGCGCCCTCTCGTGGGTGGCGGCCTTTACGTGGCTCGTGGCGCGGGCGCCCGAGGAGCGGCGCGGGGAGCTTATAGGGGTGATGCTGGGCGCCGCCGTGGTCGGCGCACTCCTCGGCCCCGCCTTCGGCAGCGCCGCGGCCATCGTCGGCCTCGTCCCCGCCTTCGCGACCGTCGCGGTCGCCGGCCTCATCATCGCGCTCTGGGCCACCCTCGAGCCGGCGCCCCCGCCGACGGGCGGTGGATCCTTCGTCGAGGCGCTCCGGACCGTCAGGCAGCCGGCGCTCCTCACCGGCCTCTGGTTTATCGGGCTCTCGCCGCTCCTGTTCTCCGCGCTGGCCGTGCTCGTCCCGCTGGACCTCGCGGCCGTGGGGTGGGGGGCCGCCGCCGTCGGCGCGGTCTTTCTCGTGAGCGCGGGCTTCGAGACCGTCGTCCACCCGCTGCTCGGGCGCTGGACGGACCGCAGCGGCTACCGGGCGCCCGTGGCCGCCGGCCTGCTCGCCTCGATGGGAATACTCGCGGCCCTCGCCTGGGCCGTGAACCCCTGGCTCCTGGCGCTCCTCGTCGTGCTCGCCGGCGGGGCCTTCAACGCCCCCCTCGTACCGGGGACCGCGCTCTTCTCCCGCGGCACCGAGAAGGCAGGCCTCGACCAGGCCGTCGCCTTCGCCATAACCAACTTCGCCTGGGCCTCGGGCTACGCCGTCGGCTCACCTTTAGGCGGGTTCCTCGCAGACCTCGGCGGCGACGCGCTCTCGTACCTCTTCCTGATGGGCGTCTGCGGGCTTACCCTGTTGCTGGTGCGGCGGGTGGCGCGGAAGTAGGCTTCAGGTT
>JAUJMB010000218.1 GCA_030447045.1 Rubrobacteraceae bacterium
CACAGCACGACGTGGCCCGGCACCGAAGACGTCATGGGCTGGGACCTGGTCGAGACGGGGCTCAGGGTCCGCTTCGCGAAGAGCGTGCCGCAGATAGTGAGGACGCGGACGCGGGCGACGGTGGAGGAGGCCTGCGAGAGGCACGGGATCGCCCCCGAAGACCTTTGGCACCTCGTCGTCCACCCCGGCGGGGCGAAGGTGATCGAGGCCTACGAGGAGGCCCTCGGGCTGGAAGCGGGCAGCCTCGAACTTCCGCGGGAGATCCTGAGGGAGTACGGCAACATGTCCAGCGCGTCGGTCCTCTTCGTGCTGGAGCGTTTCCTGGAGGACTACCCGGCGGGTAGCGGGGAGTACGGGGCCATCTCGGCCCTGGGACCGGGCTTCTCGGCCGAGCACGTCCTGTTCCGATGCTAGCTCTCCTGGGCGCCTTCGTAGCCCTCGTCGCCCTCCAGCGGGTTCTGGAACTGCGCCTCTCCCGGCGGCACGAGCGCGCCTTGCGGGCGAGAGGGGCCCACGAGCGCGGGGCTGGCCACTACCCGCTCATCGTCGCCCTGCACGCCGGGTGGCTGGCCTCGATGTTCCTGGAAGGCTGGGCGCGGGGGGCGGAGCTTTCGGCGCTGTGGCCGCTCTGGACGGCCCTGTTCCTGGGCGGGCAGGCGCTGCGCTACTGGGCCATCCTGAGCCTCGGCGAGCGCTGGACGACGCGTGTCATCGTCTTGCGCGGCGTCCCCCTCGTCGAAAAAGGACCGTACAAGTTCGTCCGGCACCCCAACTACCTGGCCGTCGCCCTGGAGATCCTCGCGGCCCCGCTGGTGTTCGGCGCCGGGATCACGGCGCTCGTGTTTACCTTGCTGAACGCGGGCGTGATGCTGGTGCGTATCCGGACCGAGCTGGGGGCGCTCGGGGAGGCGGATCGGCCATGTTAGGTCCCGGGGTTCGTTCCACCGTGGAGGGGGTGCCGTACGCGCGGAACGCCACCGGTCCGGCGCGAGACGGAGGTGGCGCGCCTCCCCCGTCCTCCCGGCGGACCGACTGTTGCATCGTCGGCGGCGGGCCGGCGGGGGTCGTGCTGGGGCTGCTCCTGGCGCGCCGGGGCGTCTCGGTGACGCTCCTCGAGGCGCACAAGGACTTCGACCGGGAGTTCCGGGGCAACACCATCAGCCCCTCGGTCATGGAGATCATGGAGGATCTCGGTCTGGCGGACCGCTTGCTCGGGCTGCGCCACGCCAGGATCCCCCGTTTCACGCTGCAATCCGCCGAAGGTTCCACCGTGTTCGCCGACTTCCGTCGCCTGAGGACCCGCTACCCGTACATGCTGATGCTCCCCCAGGCGCGCTTCCTCGAGCTCGTCGCCGCCGAGGCGCGAAAGCATCCCAACTTCCGCCTCGTGATGGGGGCGCGGGTAAAGGGGTTGATCGAGGAGGACGGCGCGGTACGCGGCGTCCTCTACAGGGGGCCGGAGGGTAACCGCGAGGTACGCGCCCGGCTCACGGTCGGGGCCGACGGCCGCTTCTCCCGGACGCGGCGCCTGGCCGGTCTGGAGGCGGTAGGAGGCTCCCCGCCGATGGACGTCTTCTGGTTCGATCTGCCCCGCGAACCGGACGACCCGGAGGACGCCGGCGCGGTCTTTCGCTTCGGCGCCGGCAGCCTCCTGGTCCTGATGGACCACTCCGAGCACTGGCAGGTCGGCTACATCATAAAGAAGGGCGGCTTCGGGCGGCTTCGGGCCGCCGGTCTTCCGGCGTTGCGCCGGTCCGTCGCCAGGCTTGCGCCCGAACTCGCCGACCGGGTGCAGCATCTACGGGGGTGGAGGCAGGGCTCGCTGCTCTCGGTCGAGTCGGACCGCCTGCGCCGCTGGCACCGCCCGGGGCTGCTCCTGATAGGCGACGCGGCCCACGTCTCCTCGCCGGTCGGCGGGGTCGGCATCAACCTGGCGATCCAGGACGCCGTTGCGGCGGCGGGTGTGCTCGCAGGGCCGCTCGAGACCGGACGCCGGTTACGCGTCCGGGACCTGGCAGCCGTGCAGCGCCGGCGGGAGTGGCCGACGCGCCTCGTACAAGTGGCGCAGGCCCTGGCCCAGCGGTGGGTCGTCTCCGGCGCGCTCGATGCGAGCGGGACCTACAGGCTGCCGATCCTCCTCCGGATCCTGCTGCGGGCGCCCCTCTCACGCGACCTCTTCGCCCGCCTGATCGCCTTCGGCGCGTGGAGGGTTCGACCGGCAACCGAGTTCCGCGCAAATGTCGCCGCGGGGGAGGTAGGCCCAAGACGACCCGCAGAGCGGGTCCGGTCTAACCCGACAGACGCGGCAAAAGTTCGACACGAAAGGTCCGGATAAGGCATGCAGAACGGAAAGGTTTTGGTGGTAGGGGCGACGGGGAGGGTCGGCGGCGCGGCCGTCGAGCACCTCCTGAAGGAAGGGTTCGAGGTCCGGGCGCTGGTGCGCCGCCCGGAGAAGGGGGAACGGCTCAGAGCCTTGGGCGCCGAGCTGGCGGTGGGGGACGCGACCGCCCCAGACACTCTAGGGCCCGCCGTTCGGGGGTGCGCCGGGATCTTCTCGGCTTTGGGCGCAGGGCCGGGGCGGGGGGCTCCGGAGGACGTCGAGTACCGGGGCAACCTGAATTTGCTCTCGGCGGCGCGCTCGGCGGGGGTCGGGCGTTTCGTGTACAGCTCGGTCCTCATGGCGGACCACCCCCAGGCCCGAAACATCGGGGCGTTTCGGGAGAAGGCCCGCTTCGAGGAGGAGCTGCTGGCCGCAGAAGACGTCTCCTCCACGATCCTGCGCCCGGCGATCTTCATGCAGACGCTCGACATGATGCTCCAGGGGCCGATAGCCTTCATCCCCGGCCGCCAGCGGCGGCCCGTCTCCTTTATCGCCGCCGGCGACATAGCCCGCGCCGCCGTGCGGGCGTTCCAGGCGGACATCCTGGGCCGCCACGAGCTAGCCGGCCCGGAGACCATCACCTTCGACAACGCCTTCCATCGCCTGGGGAAGGCCCGCGGGGAGAAGATACGCACGCTCCACGTGCCCCTGGCCGGGATGCGCGCCGCGGGGCGTCTCTCCCCCTACGTCCGCGAGATGGCGAACATGATGGCCTTCTTCGACGCCGTGGGCTTCGCGACGGACCCTTCTGTCTTGCGGGACACCTTCGGCGTCCCCGCCCTCACCGTAGAAGGGTGGGCCCGCGAGGATGGCTGAGCGGGGTCCGGTCGGGACGTACGCGGGCGTGATCGCGACGGGCGGCAAAGGGGCCAAACCCCATATTAAGGGAGGAGATTCCCCCGTGCACCCGAGCCGGTCGAAGACGGCCCTGTACGCGGCGGCGGCCTTCTCG
>JAUJMB010000219.1 GCA_030447045.1 Rubrobacteraceae bacterium
CCGCCAGGTAGCGCATCGCCCCGGAGGCCTTCTCGGCCGCCCACTCGGTATCCCAGGCCATCACGCCACCGCCTCAGACGGCGGGAACACGAACCGCTGGCCCCCGTACTCCGCCAACTCCTCGACGCGGCACCCCAAAGCCTCGACGGCCCGCGGCACGTCTTGCCCCCGCATCCCCTCGTCGGATGCGATCCCCCACAACAGGCCCATCCTTATCCGGCCGTTCTGCTTCACGAGCCGCGCCACCAGCGCCTTCAGGGCGGGGTCGACCGGGGCGCGGCGGCGCTCCTCCTCTTCGCGGGCCTCTCGCATCCGGCGGTCCCGGAGCTCGTGCGTGCGCTTGACAGCCTCGATGCTTGCCTTCGGCGTCCCGTGTTTCTGGCGCCGCAGGTGCAGGCGGTAACGCTCGCCTTCGGCGCGGTGTCGCTTGGCCTGCTTCTCGGCCTGCTCCACCTCCCCGTCCTCTTCGCGCCGTTCGTCGAGCCGCGCCAGCCACCCGGCTGCGAGCCTTACGACGTCGCCCTCGCACTCGATGATGCCGGCCTCCTCCAGCGGTTTCAGGATCCGCCGCCTCACGTCCCACGGCCTCTTGCGGTGCAGCGCCTCGCACAGGTCTTTCAGGTGCATCTCGCCGCCGGCGGCCTCCAGGGCGTCGAGGACGGCGCCGCGGTGGGGGCCCAGCCGCTTCGCGTAGGGGCGGTGGTCGGGGTCGACGAAGACGTTCTCGCCGACCGCCTCGGTAACGGTGCGGCCGGTCGCGCCCTCGACGCGCCGGACCAGGCGCCCGGTCCGGACCGGAGACGGCCACCTAAGCCGAAAAGCGGAAGGGTGGCGCAGCCCTTTACACCTCGGGTCACCCTCTCCCGACCCGGTCCCTTCGGCGTGCCCCTTCTCCGTACTGTAAAGGGCTGCGCTAGGCACCAGTAGCAGATACCTGCGCGGCTTCGCCTTGTCCGTGGCCGGCAGTATCTCTATCTGGCCGTCCGCCTCCAGGTGCTTCATGGCGTAGCCCGCGGAAGGCGCTGACTTCGCGGCCAGCCGCGAGATCCGCCGGAGCCCGGCCTCGACCACGACGCCCCGGGCGTCCGGCTTGCCGACGGACGGCACGAGCCGGATCAGGGCCGCCTTGACGTCGCGGGCGGTGTGGCCGCGCTGCCAGTTGCCCTTGTCCTCCGTGCCCTGGAAGTTCATCCAGTCGCGGTCGTGCCATGCGCGCCAGAGGTAGGCGGCGCTCGCCTGCAGCTTCCCGTTCCGGCTCACCCGCTCCGCTTGGAGGTCCCGAGCGTCGAAGAGCCGCATCCGGGCCATGTATTCCCTGTAGGTGTGCCCCTGGGCGAGATAGTCGTCGGCGCCGGTCTTGGAGCCGCTAGGGCCGTCTGGCAGGTAGGAGAGGTACACGGCCGCCCCCCGGTCCTTGAGGTGGGCCGCGATCCGCCGCGCCGCGTCGCTCACGTCCGGGTTGCTGAAAACGTCGGAGTCGAAACCGATGTAGGCCTCGCGCCCCTCCACCGGGATGTCGAACATGTCCGGTATGGGCTTGCCGCCCGAAAGCCAGTTCCAGACGCCCGAGATCGCCACCACGAGGACCGCGACGCCGGCGGCCCGCGCCGCGGTGACGAGCGCGAGGGCCTTCTTGATGCCCTCGACGAATATGACGGGAATGCTGGTGTCCTCGACGAGGTGCCGCGTGCGTGGGTGGACGTAGAGGACGTTTCCGGGCCCGCCGAGCCTCTTGCAGGTGGCCTCGTACTTGAGGCCGGGGTTGTCGGGGTCCGGTTCGTCGGGCCTGAAGACGAAGAACGTCTTGCCGTTCGGGCGGTGGCCCATGAACAGGATCCCGCCCCCCCGTTTCCTCTGCCTGCGCGAGAAGCCGGGCGGGAGCTGGCGGCCGTGGGTTATGGTCCAGACGCCGCTCTCCTCGTATACTTCGCGCCAGATCGCGGAGCCCACCTCAAGGATGCGGCGGTGTGAATCCGATGGCGTGCCGAAACTAGAGTTAGGGTATGATGGCACTGCACACCCCCTGAACCCTTGTTTGAGGTGGCTTGTGCGTGGTGCGGGGGACCGGGCTGGCTTGGCGGCGGGTGCCGGTCTCCCCTCTGTCTTGTACAATCACGTCAACGGTTCCTTTCGTCGTGGTAGGGGGCCTGTTGTTCCGGGGCGTGTTGGTCGCACGCCCTTTTTTGTTGCCCTGAGGGTCCCTTTGAGGCCCGGGAGATCATCCGGCGCGCCGCTCCGGGACAAATTGCCGCAGCCGCTCGCTTAGCTCCACCACGTTTTTCGGTGTCGGCCTGGTCGTCTGGGCGGGCGCATCGGCTGCGCGTTCGTCGAGGAAACGAACGACCTGCTCCGCGCGCCCGACGATCTGCACCGCCTCGACGAACGAATCGTTACCCCGGGTGGCGAGCCCCGCGGACGCGAGGCCGACCGCCGCCTTGGCCACGAGCATGCTCATTTCCTCCAAGGCTTCGCGGCTCCAATCGAGCTCTCGACCCGGGGCGTAGGCCTGCTGCATTCTGTGGAGGACCTCGTTGAGGGCCCGTAGGCGCCCGGCAGCGGCTTCGTCGGCGCCCCGCCCTACCGAAGAGTCATCCAGCGAGAACAGGGCGCCCTGCGCTTTTGGGAAGAAGTCGCCCACCTCCACCGCTAGAGCGCTTGCCAACTTCTGCAAGGTCTCCACGGTGGGGCTGCTCTTGCCGGTCTCGATGTGAACCAACGTAACCCGGTCGATACCGGCGACGGCGGCGGTCCGCTCTTGGCTCCAGCCGCGCTCCTTCCTGATCTGCCTCACGGACTCCATAGCGTGCCTCCCGGGTCTCGGACCGCTTGTAAAAACTATACAACTAGTTGTTGCGTAGAGTCAACAGCCGGACGGCGATGGGCCTGTTGACAGAAAGCGGCTCTCGGCGTTGCTCTACCACCCCGACAAAGCGCATGGCCTCGATCCGGCTAGCTTTGGGTGGCGGAGCGCTCAAAGTTGAGCGCCAGGAGGTGCTTGAGTATGTCCTCGTCCTCGACGTCCTCCGGCCAGCCGTAGGCCGCGAAGACCGCCGCGTCGAGCCGGGCGTGGGCGTTCGCCAGCCACGTCGGGCGCAGGTTGTAGAGGTTGGTGAGCGTTCGTTTCTTGAGCTCGGCTTCGGGGCGCCGAGGATCTCGCAGAGGTCGAGAAAGTGCTGCTGGTAAGAAGACCTCTCCGAGAGTGTGGACTCGCCCCACCGCTTGGCGAAGCCTTGAGGGGTCAGAGATGACATAGGGGGATGCTACCAACCGTAGCGAAAGTCCGCCGGCCGTTGCAGAGGACGCTCGGGGTACCTCATGGCGGGTCG
>JAUJMB010000220.1 GCA_030447045.1 Rubrobacteraceae bacterium
ACAGGATGGCGACCGCGGCGCCCGCCAGCCGGGCCGCGTAACCGCGCCCCCGCCACGCCGCCACACCGGCGTCGGTTACTAGGGCGCCCAGGGCGCAGAAGAGCAGCGCCTGGGCGACGAGAAACTGGCGCGGGTCCCACCCCTCCACCACCACGAAGAGGCAGACCGGCACCTGAAAGAGCAGCGCGGGCGCCAACAACCTCCACGGCCCGTCCCGCCGGAGCGCCATCCAGGCCGTGTACCCGATTGTCAGCAGGAGCACGGGCACGACGGCGGCGGTGGGTGCCAGGATCCCGGCGAGGTAAGGCCCCACGGTCTCGGGGGATGCCTTGGCGAGCTCTGGTCCCGCGGTGGCGAGCGTGAGGACGGTGAGCGGGACGGCCCAGGCGACCACCAGGAACCGCCCGGCCCACCGGCGCCTGCGTTCCCCGGCCAGGAAGCGGTCCGCCGTCCCCGAGGCGTACGCCGCGAGGGCGAGGCCCAGGAGGATGGCGCACGCGGCCATGACGGGCAACTGGAGCGAGGGCGGCAGCCGGTCGACCAGGTACACCTCCCCGGTGGCCGACCACCTCCAGGCCCACCACGGCCCGCACGCCAGGGCGACGCCCAGGTAGTGCCAGAGCGCCGCGCGCAGGGGCCAGCCGAGCAGCAGGACGGCGAGGAGGGCGAGGGGGAGGTTTGCGACCGCCGTCTCCTTGGTCAGCACCGAGGCCCCCAGGAGCAACCCGGAGAGGAGGGCGAGCGCCGGGGAAGAGCCGCCCCGCCGGACGGCGGCGAGCAGGGCCAGGAGCGCCAGCAAGGTGAACGTCAGGAGCAGGACGTCTATGTTGAGCACGAACGTGGACCGGACGTTGAAGCCGAAGAGGGTGAGCAGCGCGGCGGCGAGCAGGCCCGCGGGTGGGCCGGAGAGGCGCTTCGCCAGGAGGTAGGCCAGAGGCGGGTTGAGGAGCGCCGTCAGGCGCATGGCCCAGATCAGGCCCTCCGTGTCGCGCCCGAGGAGGAGTATGAGGGAGCCGATCAGGGCCGGGAAGACGGGCCCGTGGCCGCCGTTGTAGTTCGCGGCGCCGGCGAGGCTGTCGAGGCCCCCGCCGGAGACGAGCTCGGATGCGGCGAAGAGGTAGCGGGGGGCGTCCTTACCCAGGACCGCCCAGGGGTGGTCCCCGAACCACAGCAGCGTGGGCACGGCGAGGATCGCAACGAGCGGGACGACCGCGAGATCCACCCACCCAAAGGGAGACGACTTGGCTTCAGGCAACCGGGATCCCGCAGCCCCTCCTCCCAGGACGCGGCCCTACCTGCCGGGGAACCGAACGCCCGATTGCTCTTGCCGCGTCGCCCAAGTCCGGGGCATTCTGCGGCCCCCGGAGGTCACTTTCAACCGGAGGGGAGGTCTCGGCCGTTCTGGTCCGGGCCCTTCTGAACGGTCCGACGCCAGCCTCGCCTCTCCGCCCTAGAAGGCGACGGCGGAGCGGCCCTTGAGGCCGAAGGCCCCGCGGGCCTCGTCGGGGGTGGCTGGCTCGCGGTCGAACATGGCGGCCAGGGCGACGGCCTTCTCGACGAGCTCCGCGTTGGACTCGGCGCGTTTCTGGCGGCTGACGCGGAGGTTGTCCTCGAGGCCGACGCGGATTCCGTGGCCGCCGAGCATGAGGCACATGGCGGCTAGGTGGTACTCGGCCGGGTAGCCGACGCCGGCCGCCGACCAGGTCAGGTTCTCGCCGAAGAGGTCGGCGGCGGTGCGGCGCATGTGCATGAACTGGTCGATGGTGGCGGCATTCGCGCCCATCACGCCGAGCACGAACTGGACGTGGATGGGCAGGTCGAGGAGGTCCCTGTCAACGAGGTACTTTATGTTGTAGAGGTGGCCGACGTCGTAGGCCTCGAGCTCCGGCTTGGCGCCGGACTCGCGGAACATCGCGCAGACCCTCTCCATGTCGGCGAAGGTGTTGCGGAAGATGTAGTCGCGCGTGCCTTCGAGGTAGTCCACCTCCCACTCCTCGAAGTCCCCGCCCCGCTCCGCGATGGGGAAGAGGCCGAAGTTGAAGGAACCCGTGTTAAAGGTCGCCATCTCCGGCTCGAGCTCGGGGAGGACGGCGGCGCGCTCCTCGAGCGTCATGCCCTTCCCGCCGCCGGTGGTGGGCTGCACGATCACGTCGCACCGCTCCTTGATGCCGGAGACGACCTCCCGGAAGAGGCCGATATCCGAGCTCGGCTTGCCCGTCTCCGGCTCCCTCACGTGGAGATGGACGATGGTGGCTCCGGCCCCGTGGGCACCCACGGCGGACTCGACGATCTCCTCCGGCGTCACCGGTATGGCCGCGCTCTGCCCCGGCACCGTCATGCCGCCCGTGATCGCCGCGCTGATAATTACCTTCTCCACGCCGCTCTCCTTCTGCCGCTTCCCTGAACGAGGCTCCCCGAACAATAGTAGGCAGGACGACAGACCGCCGCAAACGGCGGCGTACAATGCGGCGCGTCGGTAAACCGTTTTAGAGGAGGGGACAAGAAGGGTGCCGAACCCCTACGCCCAGCACAACGAGCAGAACAAGGCGAACTTCGACCACGTCTACGACCTGCCCGACCCCAGGGGGTACTTCGAGGCCCTGGGGTCCCTCGACTACCTCGCGCCCGAGCACGGCCGGCGCCTCTTCCCAACCCTGCTGCGGGAGCTACGGGCCGGTGGCGGCCCCGACGGCGTACTGGACCTGTGCTGCTCCTACGGTGTGAACGCCGCGCTGCTCGGCCACGACCTCACCCTCGCCGACCTCTACGCCCGCTACGCCTCCCCCGAGCTCGCGGACCTCTCGACGGGAGATCTCCTCGAGGCGGACCGCGCATTCTACGCCGAACACAGCAACGGGAGGGCTTCCGGTATCGTGGGGGCGGACTCGGCGGCGAATGCCGTCCGCTACGCGATCGGGGCCGGTCTGCTGGGGGCCGGCTTCGGGGAGGACCTGGAGCGGGCCGAACCGTCCGATAACTTCAGGAGGACGGTCGGGAACGTCGGGCTCATCACCGTAACCGGCGGCGTGGGCTACGTCTGGGAGCGTACCTTCGACCGCGTCCTGAAGTCCGTGACGGAGGCTAGGCCGGACGGAGCGGCCCCCTGGGTCGTCACCCTGCCGGCCCGGCTGGTGGACTACGGGCCGCTCTCCGAGCTGTTCTCCGGCTACGGCCTCGTCACGCAGAAGCTCTCCGCGCGCACCTTCCCGCAACGCCGCTTCGCCGACGCCGCCGAGCGCGACCACGCGCTGCGGGAGCTGGCGAAGCTGGGCGTGGACCCGGCGGGCAAGGAGGAAGAGGGCTGGTACCACGCCGACCTCTAC
>JAUJMB010000221.1 GCA_030447045.1 Rubrobacteraceae bacterium
GGCTCGAACGTCAAGAGCTTCAGGGCCAGCGCCGAGCGGTGAACCATCTCGCGCCAGCGGCCGGTGTAGGTGCACCGCGAGAGCCAGCGGCGCCAGTACTCCACGGTCTGCTTGAACAGCTCCTCGGCCTCTGCCTCCGAGACGGAGACACCGCACCCGGCTTCGGGCCCCACCTCCCGCAGCACGAACACCGCCGTCTGGTCCTCCCCGAGGGTGAACTCCGCGACGGCGCCCTGCCCGCGCTTCTCTAAAGGAACGCTCGTCGCCAGGCCGAGGCTTAGCTTCGACGACCGGAAGCAGGCCCCTTCGGCGCCGATCGTCGTCTCGTGGGGGTCCCGCGCGTAGTCGAAGGCCGGGGAACACTCCATCCGGAAGGTCACCTCCCCGCGGACCACCTTGACGCGTCGGATGAGCTGGTGGTGCCCGTGGCCGTTCTCGGGCTTGCCGACCGGCATGTAGTCCGTCACCTCCCCGACCCCCCCCGGCGAGAGAAAGCGGGTTATAAGCACGTTGGTGTCGGGCCAGTAGAGCTGCCTGCGGGTCACGCCTTCAGAGAGAGGGGAGATCCTGAAGCGCCCGCCCTTCTCGTCGTCGAGGATGGCGGCGAAGACGCTCGGGGAGTCGAAGTGCGGGAAGCACAGCCAGTCTATCGACCCGTCCGTGCCCACAAGCGCCACGCTGTGCATGTCGCCGATGATCCCGTAGTCCTCTATCGGCTGATAGCCCATCGCACCTCCATAGAGACTTCCGTCCCGTGAACTTGCCCTTCCTCGTAAGATTCCCCGCCTTCGCTACCGACCGGGATCACAACCCACACTATAGTCCAGCACCACCCCCGAACAGCAGCGAGGGGCGGGCTCGCCGCTGCCCGCAACGCCGACCGCTCGGCACCACGTCGTCGACGGTGCGGCCGGAGCGGCGTAACTGTCTGCCCCTCCTGCCCGCGAAGAACCCCTCGTCCCTATGGGCCGCCAAACCACCCCTCCTCGGTCGTCCGTACCCGGAGTATACGGTATTGGACCGAGTTTATCTAATAAACAAAGTAAATACTTGACATACTCGTGTAACCCCGTGTACCATGCCGAAGACGGCTACATTCAGGAGAGCAACCATGGCTGAACGAACGAAGATCACCGCACTCGACAACGGGCCTTTGCTGGTGAAGGGTTCGGTTCTGCTGCTCGACGCCGAGGGCCACGAGTTCCGCGCCGATCGCGCCACCGTCGCGCTGTGCCGCTGCGGGGGATCTACGACGAAGCCGTTCTGCGACGGCACCCATTCGAGGCTCGGGTTCCGGGCGGCGGAGAGGGCGGTTCGAGAGGAAGAGGGATCGGGCTGAGTTAGCGAGCAGGAGGAGGATGGTGTGATCGTGTCAGTTGCCCGACGGGTTGCCAAAGCGAACCTTCCGACCCGTTACGGCAACTTTCAGATGTTCGCCTACGCCGCACCCGAGGACAAGGAGCATGTGGCGCTCACCCTAGGAGCGATCGACGACGGCGGGCCGGTTCTGGTCCGTGCGCACTCGGAATGTTTGACGGGCGATGTTTTCGGGTCGCGTCGGTGCGACTGCGGGGAACAGCTGGCCGATAGCTTGCGGTTCTTGCAGGAGCAGGGCCGTGGCGTTTTGCTCTACCTGCGGCAGGAGGGCCGCGGCATCGGCCTCGCCAACAAGATCTCCGCCTACGCGCTACAGGATCAGGGCCTCGACACGGTCGAGGCGAACCTTGCCCTGGGGTTGCCGGCAGACATGCGCGACTACCGCGTCGCGGCCGAGATGCTGCTCGACCTCGGCGTTCGACGGGCCCGCCTGCTGACCAACAACCCGGCAAAGGTCGAAGGCCTCGAGCGTTACGGCGTCGAGGTCGTAGAGCGCGTGCCGCTTCGGATCTCGCCGAACCCCTCGAATCTCGGGTATCTGCGGACGAAGCGGGAGAAGATGGGACACCGTTTCCCGGCGGCCGTGCCGATCGAGGCCACGCAGGAAGGATCGGCGTAGGGAAGGTGAGGGACGGCGTGGACGATACAGAGATGAATCCGACTTCCCGGCCTTTCGTTACCCTGGGTTACGCCCAGACGCTCGACGGCCGCCTGGCCACCTCCAGCGGCGGTTCGCAATGGATAAGCGCCCCGGAGTCGCTGCGCTTCAGCCATGAGCTACGCGCCAAGCACGACGCGATCATGGTCGGCGCCGGCACGGCCTGCAAGGACGATCCGCGCCTCACGGTCCGTCTCGTCGCGGGTCAAAACCCTCTGCGCGTCGTCGTCGATAGCACCCTGCGCACGCCGCTCACGGCCGCCGTCCTCGTCAACGGGGCGGCACCCGGCACCGTCTTCGCCGTGACCGATCGCGCGCCCGCCGCCAGGTGCGATAAGGTTCGCGCCCTCGGCGCTACCGTCTTGTGCCTGCCGACCGACGCCACAGGACGCGTAGACTTGGTAGCCCTACTGGCAGCGCTACACGACCGGGGCGTTGGTTCGGTGCTGGTGGAAGGAGGAGCTGGGATGATCACCGGGCTCCTGCGCGCCCGGCTCGTCGACCGGCTCGTCGTTTGCATCGCGCCCAAGATTCTGGGGGCCGGTATCGAGGCCGTGGGCGACCTCGGCATCAGCGAGCTTGCCCGGGTCTTGACCATGACCGACACGTCGGTTACCCCTTACGGCGTCGACCTGGTACTGGACGGCCGGGTCCGGTATCCAGGCAACCCCGCCGACGCAGTTGAAAGAGAGGGGGGCGTCGGATGCGTTACGGCATCGTGACGTCCAACCTGGGCGACTACGCCGATCCGCGCGTGGCGGTCCGCCTGGCTCGCGCGGCCGAGGCGGCCGGCTGGGAGGCCTTCTTCTTGTGGGACCACCTCGGTTTCGTGCGGGGCGTGCCCTCGGGGGATCCCTGGGTTATCTTGTCCGCGGTCGCGGCCTCCACCACGCGCCTGAAGCTGGGGCTCGCCGTCACCCCGCTGGCGCGACGCCGTCCGCAGGTCGTGGCCAACGCCCTGGCGAGCCTGGATCTCCTAAGCGCCGGGCGCATCGTCTTCGGGGCGGGACTCGGGGGCGCCCCCGAGGAGTTCACAGCCTTCGGCGAGCCGGGCGACGCGAAGGAGCGTGCCGCTATGCTCGACGAGGGCCTCGCGGTTCTGGACAGACTCTGGTCGGGCGAGGCGGTGACGCACCACGGATCGCACTACGCCGTCGAGGGCGTCCGTTTAGCGCCGCGGCCACTCCAGCGACCGCGCATACCGATCTGGGTCGGCGGCGAGGCCGCCCCCGCCTTGCGCCGCGCCGCCCGCTGGGACGGCTGGCTCGCCCCGGCCACGAGCC
>JAUJMB010000044.1 GCA_030447045.1 Rubrobacteraceae bacterium
CGGAGATGGGCGTCTTCCAGCCTTTCTGCCGCAACCACACCGCCATAGGCACCCGACGCCAGGAGCCGTGGGCCTTCGGCGAGCCTTACGAGTCGGTGTGCCGCGAGATGATCAAGCTCAGGCAGCGCCTCCTCCCCTACCTCTACACACTCTTCGAGGAATGCCACGGCACCGGCGCGCCGATCTTGCGTCCCCTCCTTTTCGAGTACCCGGAGGACGAGACGACCTACACGGCCGACGACGAGTTCCTCCTCGGCGACGCCCTCCTCGTCGCCCCCGTCTCTCGCCCCGGCATCGAGCACCGCCACGTATACCTGCCAGAGGGCGCCTGGTCCCACTTCTGGACCGGCGAACGCCTCGACGGCCCGGCGCACGTCCTCGCCCACGCCCCTCTGGGCGAGCCCGCCGTCTACCTCAAGGCGAACACCCCGCTCCCGATGGGGCCGGACGCCGCCCACACCGGCGAGGGGACGACCGACCCCCTGACCTTGCGGGTTTATCCCGCCGCCGGCGCGGCCCCGGGATCTACCTCCCTCTACGAGGACGCCGGCGACGGCTTCGGCCACGAGAACGGGGAGTTCGCCCGACGCGAGATCTCCTGCGAAGCGTCGGAAGACCGCGTGACCGTCCGCTTCGGGGCGCGCGAGGGCTCGTTCGCGCCGCGGAGGGAGACGGTCTTTCTGGAGCTGCGCGGGGTCGGGTCGGCGCGGAGCGTCTCCGTGGACGGCGAGGATGCGGGATCGACCACCACGGAGAACGGCCTCGTGGTGACCCTACCGGAGACGGGCGCGGAGGCCACGGTGGAGGTGGTCCTGTAGCGAGGGTCGGGGATTGCGGCGGATGTTCCGTACGGCCCTGATCCTGCTCGGCTGCCTGGCGGCCGGGTACCTGGGCCTCTGCCTGCTCGTCGTCTTTAAGATGACCGCCGCGAGACCCAAGGCGCCGGAGGCCACGCCCGCCAACGCCGGCCTCGGCTACGAGGAGGTCTGGCTCGCGAGCACCGACAGCGTGCGGCTGAAAGGGTGGTGGGTCCCGGCCGGGGAATCCCGCCGGGCCGCGGTCCTCGTCCACGGGTGGGGCGGGGACAAGTCCGACGAGCACGTCCTCAAGACCCTGCCCGTCTACCACCGCGAGGGCTACAACGTGCTCGTGATCGACCTCAGGGCGCACGGGGAATCCGGCGGGGGGCGCCGCACGCTCGGCTACCGCGAGACGCGGGACGCTTTAGGCGCGCTCCTCTGGCTCGAAAAGCGCGGCTACCGGCCCGAAGACACCGTGCTCCACGGGTGGTCGATGGGCGGGACGACCGTGGTGCGGGCGGCGCCGGGGACGGGGGTCGCCGCGGTCGTGGAGGAGGCGGGCTACGCCGACCTTCCGCGCCTGCTCGGGATCGCCATACCCAAGATCGCCAACCTGCCGCGCCCCTTCGTGCCTGGGGTCTTGCTGGCGGGCCGGCTCTGGCCGGACTTCGATCCCTGGTCCGTCGAGCCGGCCCGAGAGGCCTCCGAGCTCTGGAGAGAGGGCGTGCCGCTCTTCGTCATCCACTCGACCCAAGACGACGTCATCCCCGTCGAGCACGCCAAGATGTTCGCCGCGGCGCACCCGAAAGCCAGGGTCTGGATACTCCGGGACCTCGACCACGTCGAGGCCTTCGCCCACCCCGAGTACGAAGGGAGGCTGCGGTCCTTTCTCCGAGAATCCAGAAGAGAAGACCCCGGGCGGTGAAGCAGCCTCCGCGGTGAGGCCCGACCCCTCCGCCGCGGATATATCGACGCCCGACGGCCGAACCTCTTCTAGCCCGGGGCCGCCCGCGGGGTGGTGCCGGCAACCCCTCCGCGATGGAACCTACGAGGGTGGACGCCCAGAACCCGTACCCCCGCTATCGGGCGCCGATCAAGGCCCGCAGGTTCGGATCGGTGAAATCCGTCGCCACCATGAAGACGCCGGCCTCACGAAGTTTCTCCGGCCGCTGGGTGGAGGCGATGCCGACGGTGGGGATGCCGGCGCCGACGGCCGAGGCGATGCCGGAGACGGAGTCCTCGAAGGCCAGGGTCTCGTCGGGGTCCGCGCCGAGCTTTTCGAGGGCCGCGCGGTAGGGCTCCGGGTCCGGTTTCCCGGCCCGTACCTCCTCCGCCGGAACGACGGCGTCGAAAAAGTCCTCCAGCCGGAGGGCCGGTAGGACCGCGCCGACGTTCTCCTGCGGGGCGTTGGTGACGAGGCCGGTCCCGAACCCGAGCTCCTTGGCGCTTTTCAGGAAGTCCATGAGGCCGGGGAGGGGCTCCAGCTCCCCCGCGCGCTCGCGGAAGCTGGCCTCCTTGGTCTCGGAGATCTCGCGCCCCTCCCGCGCGGAGAGGTTCGGGAGCAAGTTCCCGACGATCTCGGCGTTGGCCCGTCCGCTGATGTTCTCCCTGTAGAACACCTCGTCCACCTCTATGCCGTGGGGCATCAGGGCATCGACCCACGTCGGCAGGTGAACGAGTCCGTCTCGGCGAGGGTGCCGTCGAGGTCGAAGAGCAGGGTCCGGTACGGCCCGCCTATAGCCGTCGCTCAGTCCCAGCCGAGAAAGTCGTAGAGGGCAGGATCCATGAAGTCCCCGACGACGATCTCGACCCCGGCTTCGATGAGATCCTCGGGAGGATGGCCGGAGGTTATGCCCACGGTCCGGATGCCGGCCTCCACCGCCGAACGGACGCCGGTCACGGAGTCCTCGAAGGCGACCACCTCTTCGGCCGAGAGGCCCAGTTCCTCGAGCGCCCGCTCGTAGGGCAGCGCGGCGGGCTTGTCTTCGGACGTGTCCCGCGGGTAGATGACGGGGCTGAAGGCGCCGTCAAGGCCGAGCGGCTGCAGGATCTCGCCGGCGTCCTCCACGTTGGAGTTGGTGACCAGGGCGAGGGGCAGGCCGCGCCGGCGCCCCGCCTCGATGAGGCCGCGCAGCCCCGGGAGGGGTCCGATCTCGCTCGACCGCTGCCGGGCGCGCAGCTCCTCCCTCTCGAGCAGCTCGTCCACCTCCTCGTCGGGGAGGTCGGGCAGGACGTCCTCGACGGCCTCCCTGTCGACCCGCCCGCTCAGCTTCTCCTCGTAGAGCTCGCGGGTCACCTCCACCCCGTATGGACGCAGGATCTCGATCCAGTTCGGAAAATGGACGGCGTCGGTGTTCGAGAGGGTGCCGTCGAGATCGAATAGGAGCGCTTTTGGCATGAGACCCTGAATTATATGCGTTCGCCCGCCGCGCCGCTAGGGCGGTCCTACGTACCGTAGTAGAGGACGGCGTTCAGCGCGCGCGTCACGATCAGCAGCGCGCCGATGTACAGCAGGATGAAGAGGTGCCCCCGCTCCCGGTGTTTCCTCAGCGGGCTCGTCTTGTACTCGGCCATCGCCAAAAGCACGCCGATAGCGCACAGCCCCCACACCCAGTAGAACGCGAAGTACCGCGCGAAGTTGCCCGGATCCGGGTAGAGCGTCGCCCACGCGAACGCGCCCGTCACGAAGGCCGCCAGCGAGACGCTGAGGACGAACAGGACCTTGTTCGCCCGGCTCCTGCGAGCCCAGGCGAGCCATCTAGAAACCGCGTCGGTCGCGCCCTTCACGATGGCTATATTAGCAGCCGGGCCCTCCGGCTCCGTGAAGCGCTTACCAGACGAAACGCTCTCCGGCAGTAGAATACCGCCGTGCGACGACTCCTTGCCCTCTGCTGCGCCATCGTCCTGGTGGACACCATCTTCTACGCCGCCCTGACCCCGCTCGTCCCGTACTTCAACGAGCAGTTCGGCCTCTCCAAGTCCGCCGTCGGCCTGCTCGGCGGCGCGTTTGGGGCCGGGGTGCTGGTTGGCGCGGCGCCCGGCGGCTACCTGGCCTCGCGCGCGGGGGTCAGGCCCGCCGCCCTCTTCGGGCTGGCCCTGATGAGCCTCACGAGCGTCGGCTTCGCGCTGGCGGACGAGACCTGGCTGCTCGTCCTCACGCGGTTCGTCGGCGGGTTCGGGAGCGCTCTGTCGTGGGTGGCGGCGTTCACGTGGCTCGTGGCCCGGGCGCCCGAGGAGCGGCGCGGAGAGCTGATCGGGGTGATGCTGAGCGCCGCCGTGGTCGGCGCCCTCCTCGGACCCGCCTTCGGCAGCGTCGCGGCCATCCTCGGCCTCGTCCCGACCTTCGCGGCCGTCGCGGTGGCCGGCGGCGTCATCGCCCTCTGGGCCGCCGTCGAGCCCGCGCCCGCGCCCACGGGCGGGGGGTCCCTCGTCGGGGCGCTCCGGACCGTCCGGAGGCCGGCGCTCCTCACGGGCCTCTGGTTTATCGGGCTCTCGCCCCTCCTGTTCTCCGCGCTGGCCGTGCTCGTCCCGCTGGACCTCGCGGCCGTCGGGTGGGGGGCGGCGGCCGTCGGGACGGTCTTCCTCGTGAGCGCGGGCTTCGAGACCGTGGTCCACCCGCTGCTCGGGCGCTGGACGGACCGCAGCGGCTACCGGCCGCCCGTGGTCGCGGGCCTGTTCCTCTCGATGGGGATACTCGCGGTGCTGGCCTGGGCCGTGAACCCGTGGCTCGTGGCGCTCCTCGTCGTGCTCGCCGGCGGGGCTTTCAACGCCCCCCTCGTGCCGGGAACGGCGCTCTTCTCCCGCGGCACCGATAAGGCTGGCCTCGACCAGGCCGTCGCCTTCGCCATAACCAACTTCGCCTGGGCCTCGGGCTACGCCGTCGGCTCCCCCCTCGGCGGTTTTCTGGCCGACCTCGGGGGCGACGCGCTCTCTTACTTTTTTCTGATGGGCGTCTGCGCGCTGACCCTGGTGGTGGTGCGGCGGGTGGCGCGCGCAGAGGTTTTGGGCTTCACACCCTAGGGGCGGGGTTTGGGAACGGGTTTACTTCGGCGGGCCGAATCTCTCATATACTCTAGAGCGTCTATACGCCACGAACGGAGAAGAACGTGCCGAGTCCCATCGACCTCTACTACTGGCCCACGCCGAACGGGTGGAAGGCTTCGATCTTTCTGGAAGAACTAGGGTTGCCCTACGAGGTGAAGCCCGTCAACATCGCGGCCGGCGACCAGTTCGAGCCGGAATTCCTCAAGATCAGCCCGAACAACAAGATGCCGGCGATCGTGGACCCCGAGGGGCCCGACGGCGAGCCCATCTCCGTCTTCGAGTCCGGGGCCATCCTGATCTACCTCGCCGAGAAGACCGGCCGCTTCCTCCCCACCGACCCCCGCGGGCGGTACCGCGTGCTGGAGTGGCTGATGTTCCAGATGGGCTCGGTGGGCCCGATGCTCGGGCAGGCCCACCACTTCCGCCAGTACGCCCCGGAGACCATTCCCTACGCCATCGAGCGCTACACCGACGAGGCGGCCAGGATCTACCGCGTGATAGACCGGCGCCTCGCCGAGTCCGAGTACATAGCCGCCGACGACTACACCATTGCAGACGTCGCCGTCTTCCCGTGGCTCGTGCCCCACGAGAATCAGGGCCAGGACCCGGCCGACTACCCGAACCTCAACCGCTGGTACGAGGCCGTGGAGGCACGCCCGGCCGTCCAGCGCGGCCTCGAACTCTTCGCCGAACAGCGCCGCCAGCTCAACCGCGACATGGACGAGCAGACCCGCCAGACCCTCTTCGGCAACAAGAGGTAGGCCGGCGCGGAGCTCCGGCCGCTGTCAGCCATCAGCCCGCTCCGGCCCTCGCTCTCGGCGGTCAGCTTTTGGTTTTTGCTGAAAGCTGACCGCTCTAAAAAGCTGCGGCGCCGGCTTCGGCGACCTCCTGGTCCTGGTCCACGGTCCCGGTGCTGACGCCTATGGCGCCGACTATCTCGCCGCCGCGCCGCAGCGGTATGCCGCCGGCGAAGATGACCAGCCGGCCGCCGTGGGCGTCGCTGAGGCCGAAGAGCTCCTGGCCGGACTGCGTCAGCGAGTTCAGTGCCTTGGTCTCGGTCTGGAAGGCGATCGAGGTGTAGGCCTTGTTGATCGATATGTAGATGCTCCCGATGAACGCGCCGTCCATGCGGACGTGGGACTTAAGGTGTCCCCCCGCGTCCACGACGGCTATGTCCATCGGGCAGCCGATCTCCTTCGCCTTCTCCTCGGCCGCGGCTATTACCCGGCGCGCGTCCTCGAGCGTTATGGTCTCCACGTCTGCTCCTCTCCCTTAACCGACGTCTCTGCGCGACCAGTGCCCCTCGCCCACCTCCGTCTCGGCGAGCTCCAGGGTGGCGGCGTGGCCGGTAAAGTCCACGTGCTTGTTGACGGCGACGAGCGCCTGCGGGCAGCACAAGAAGACGTTCAGGGCCTCGTCGTGGACGAGCTTGTCCAGCTCCTTGCCGATCTCACCGAGCCTCGTCGGGTCGGTCTCGACGACGGAGCGGCCCATGAGGTCCTCGAACTCCGGGAGCACGGGCCCGGCCCGGAAGGCGCCGCCGGAGTGGAAGTACTCGCGATGGATCACCGCCGGCGGGTAGCCCGCCGCCAGGTCGAACCAGGCGTGGACGAGCACGTCGAAGGGCACCGGCAGGTTCTTCTCGACGAGCGCCCGCTGCGCGGCCACCAGGTTCTCGTCCGGGATCTCGACGAGGTCCACCTCGATGCCCAAGGCGTCGCTGAAGCTCTCCGCCAGGAAGCGGGCCACCGCCTCGACGTCGCCCGTGGTCGCGAGCCTCAAAGCCCGGTCTTGGGGCCACCCGGCCTCTTGCAGGAGCCGCTTGGCCTCCCCGGGGTCGTGCGGGTAGGGTTCGAGGTCGTCCGGCGACTCCCAGGAGTAGGGCGGCGCCATCGCGGCGACCGGGTGGGCGTAGCCGAAGAAGACCTCGCGGATCAGGCGCCCGCGGTCAACGGCGAGGTTGAGCGCCCGGCGAACGCGAACGTCGTCCAGGGGCGCGGCGTTGCGGTTGACGAGGCCGGAGACGACGCGCATGGCGTCGATGGTGACGAGGTTCGCGTGCTCGGAGTCCTCTACCCGCCCGGCGTCGGCCGGGGAGACCTCGGTGACTATGTCGATCTCCCCCTCCGTATCGCAGACGAGATCGAGGGCCTCGGCGGGGTCCACGTCGTTGCGGAAGACCACCCTCTCAAGGCGCGGGCCGCGCTCGGTGTTCCAGTGGTCGGTGTTGGCTTCTAAGACGACCCTATCGGTGCGCGGCAGGTTCGTCGGCAGCCAGGTGCAGGTAAAAGGTTCGGCGTCGATGATCGCGATCTCGGCCTCCCAGGAGGAGAAACCCTCGACGAGGGTGAACGGTCCCGAGCCCCACGGGCCCGGAGCGTCGATCGCTCACCAGTGTCCTTCGCCGGTGCCGTACTTTCTGTACCCGAACCCCTCCTCCTCCCAGAAGCGGGTGCTCGCGATGTGGAACCCCCTGAACTTGGCGAGCGCCAGCCCGTCGGGCTCGGGGAACTCGAAGCGCACGGTGTAATCGTCGGGGCACACGACGCGGGTGTCGGGGTGGAAGTTCAGGTACGTCCCCGGCGGGTGCGGGGCCCTCCACTTCTGCACCTCATCAAAGGCCCGCTTGATGCTCCACGCCGTCAGCGGCTCGCCGTCCTGGAAGCGCACGCCCTCCCTGACCTTGACGACGAGGGTGCTGCCCTCCCAGTGGGAATCCTCCATGCACGCACCCACGATGTTGCCCCGCTCGTCGGTGCGGACCGGCTCCTCCATCGTGTTCCACGTGATGAACAGCCAGTTCAGCGGGTGGGGGTCCACCACGTGAACGGTGCCTACCGGCGTGCGCGCGCCCCCCTCGGCGACGGGCCGCCTTGCGACCTGACCAGTCATGCTTGTTTCCTTTCCCCAGGAATCGACGGGGGAAGGTTAACAGAAGCCCCACCCCACGCAACCGTAATAGCCTTCACTATCCTACCGCCAGGATCCGGCGCGTATAATCCCGCGGATGACGGGAAGGCCAGGCTAACGTGCTCGCCGACTACGGGGCGGGAGAGAGGGGCGCGCGGGAGGCAGCACGCGCGGGCGCCGCGGTGGTGGTCGTGGACACCTACAGGGCGAGCACCACGATCGCGGTGCTCGTCGCCCACGGGGCGCGGGTGGTGCCGGTGGCCTCCATCGAAGAGGCCGAAGTGTACCCCGCCGACTTCCGCATCGGGGAGCGCGGCAGCGCCAAGGTAAAGGGCTTCGACTTCGGGAACTCGCCGACGGAGGTGGAAGAGGCGCGCATACCGCCGGGCTCCACCGTCGTCCTCTCCTCCACGAACGGGACCAGGATCATCGAGGCCGCCCAAGGCTCGCCCGGCATCTTTATCGGCGCCTTCGTCAACGCCGGGGCCGTCGCAGAAGAGTTGCTGCGCTCGGCAACGGCCGATGGGCGCGTCGTGGTCGTCGGCTGCGGGTGGCGGGGCCGCCGGGCCTCCGAAGACGAGTCGGCGGCCGGCGAGATCCTGGGCCGCCTCCGGCAGGGCGGGGCGGACCTTGAAGAACGCGCCGAACGCATCGTGAAGGAGCACCGCGAGCGTCCCAAAAAAGCGCTCCTAACCAACACCGCTGCCCGCAGGCTCAGGCGCCTCGGCTACGAGAGGGACCTGGGCTTCTGCCTGGAGCCTGACACCGTTCCCGTCGTGCCCCGCCTCGTGGACGGGGCGTTCGCGCGGGCCGACGCCTGACCCGGACCCCGTCCCGGGGCTAACTCACCTCGACCATGAACAGCGGCGGGATGTGCATGTAGGTGATGCTCGGGCTCCTGCCCACGATGGGCTCCGCCACCTGGAGGGCCTCGGCGACGGTGTCGGCGCGCTTGTAGCCCATGCGGGAGGTGGTGTGCGGGTCTCCGCCGACAAAGACGACGCCGCCCAGGTGGTCGAGGGCATGGGCGCCCCACTGCCAGGTGGTGAACGGGTGGAAGCCGTGGTAGGCGTGGGCGGAGCGGTAGAGGGTCCGGTACCAGGGGTCCAGGGCGTACTTGTCCTGGAACCTCCTCTCGCCCTCGTGCGGGTCGGTCGTCGCCGCTATGACCTCGTCGAAGTAGGGGCGGTAGCTCGGGTGGTAGGCGTCGTCCCACTCGTCGGCGACGGGGTGGGTGGCTATGATGACGCCGCCCTCGCGGACGAGCGGCTTGCCCTTGTAGAGGTTGAAGAGGTAACCGAGGACCATGTTGTGGACCAGGATCGGGTTCATGATGCTGTTCACGTTGTACGGGCCGATGTAGGGGACGCCCAGCACCAGCACGTCCGCCTGCCCGTCGACGGGGACGAGCTGCTGGCGGTGGACGTGCTTTATGGTCTCCTCGTGGACCGGGTGCGTGGCACCCGCCTGGACGCTCGTCATGCTCTGGGGGGCGACGATCGACTGGAAGATCTTGCGCGCCGCGCGGCGCGGCATGACCTGTGTTGCCTTGTGGTTGGCGAGAAAGTTGGCCTTCGTGAGGGGGCTCCACTCGTGCTCGGGCTTGGCCATAAAGTCGAAGACGGGCGGGAAGGTGGCGTTGTTGAGGGTCGTCTCGATGTGGAAGACCTTTATGGCGCCGTCCAGGATCTCGCCCATCCTGTTTATCGAGCCGTGCATCGCCGAGTTCGGCGGGTCCATGAGGGAGCGGGTGTTGCGCAGGGTCTCCGCGTTGTGGTGGTGGCGGATGGAGGAGTAGGGGGAGATACCGGTGTGGACGGACTTGTGCCCCCCGTTCATGGCGACGAGGTTTATGTTCACGTAGACGACGAGGTCGCTCTCGGCGGCCCGCCGGCTGATGCGCACCTCCTCCCCCCGCTCCGTGTGCCCGATGACCGTGTTGCCGTCCTCGTCCTCGGCATCGTAGTTATAGAGCCGGTCGGGGTAGAAGGAGGACATGATCCTCTTGCCCAGGGCCCACCGGAGCTCCTTCTCCGTCATGCGCCGGTGCAGCCCGAGGGCGGCGATGAGGTGGATGTCCTCCACGCCCTTGGCGTACGCCTTCTCCAGCACCTTCTCTATGACGAGCTGGCGGTTGTCCGGCGGCCTCATCGGCGGCAGCGGGCACGAGACGTCGTCGAAGACTATCGTAAGCTTCATGCCGGGGTGCAGGAGCTCGTGCAGCGGCTCCATCCCCATCGGCTCCAGCAGCGCCCGCTCGATGGCGACGTTCGGGTCGGGTAGCGGGTCGACAGGCCCCGGAGGGTAGATCACGCGCGTCCCCTCTGGCAGCTTCTCGTAGTGGAAGCCGTCCCCCGCGTTGAACATCATCGGCGGGCTGGATTTGTCGAGGATGGTGGCGAATCCTGGTCGGGTCATTGCGCTCCCTTTGGTCGCTTAGCTATCAGCTATCAGCGGTCAGCTATCAGCTTTATTCGCGCCGTAACCGGACGTTGTTTTACGGCACTTCTCGTACGGCGGCCTCGGGTATGGGTATGCCCCCAGGCGCAGGGCACGGTTGCACATGACAGGATGGCCACTAGCGGCCCTGGCTGACGGCTGAAGGCTGACCGCTGACGGCCCTAAAATCGAAGACCACCTTCACGTGGCCCTCGCGCCCGGACGCGCGGGCGGCGGCTATGGCCTCCCGATACTCCTCGAGCCCGAAGCGGGGGCCGACCATGGTCTCGAGTTTTATCTCGGGCGCTATCTCCATCGCCAGGTCGAAGCTGCTGATCCGTTCTCCGCGGTATTCCTCCGCGCCGTAGGCGTAGGCGCCGGAGAAGGTTACCTCTTTGTGCCAGAGCGCGGTGAGGTCGAGGCTGCTCCTGGCGCCGGGCATCCCGACGAGGGCGACCTCGCCGCCGGGCTTCGCGAGGCGCAGGGCGTCCTCCATCGTGCCGGGGGAGCCGACGCAATCGAGGACCTTCTCGGCGCCGCCCAGAACTACCGGCTTGCCGAGCTCGGGCTTCATGGCTTCGGTGCCGAGCATCTTCGGCAGCGTCGTGTACGTCTCTTTCGGGTGGACGACCTCGTCGGCGCCGAGGCGCAGGGCCTCCTCGCGCTGGCGCCTGTGCTTGGCGACGCAGATTACGCGGCCCGCGTCCGTGAGGCGGCGGAGGGCGGCGACGGTGAAGAGGCCGATGTTTCCCGCCCCGAATACGAGCGTCGTGTCGTAGGGCCCGGGGCTCGTCTTGAGCGCGGCGTGGACGGCGCAGGCGAGCGGCTCGAGCGCCACGGCGGCCTCGTCTGGGAGGTCTTCCGGTACGCGGTGGAGCTGGCCCGGGTGGGCGACGAGGGTGCCCTGGGTCCAGCCGCCGCCGGTGTCGCGGCAGAATCCGGTCTGGATGCCGGGGCTCACGTCGCCCTTCGCGACGTTCAGGCAGAGGGCGTGCCGGCCCGAGGCGCAGTACGGGCACGGCGGGTCGATGCCCCGGGCGGCGCACCCGAGGGCCGGCTCGAGTACCACGCGCTCCCCGGCGCGGAAGCCGGCGTTGTCGTCGGTGACGACGCCGACGACCTCGTGGCCCATCACGAAGGGCGGGCTCGTTATGGGCGAGAAGTACGGCGAGTTGTCCGCAGAGAGCGTCCCGAGGTCGGAGCCGCAGATGCCGGAGAGGAGCGGCTTCACGCGGACCCACTCAGGCGTGGGGAGTGTTGGCTCCGGCGCTTCTTCGAGTTGCAGGGGTGAGAACCGGCCCGTCTCGAGGTTCTTTATCCTCTTCGCGCCGGCGCGCATCAGGAGGTAGCGGGGGACGGACTTGCGGTAGACCAGGGAGAGCATCCTAGACCTTCTTGGCGACGCGGTCCTTGCCCCAGTCCCGGATCTGCCACCCCCGCT
>JAUJMB010000222.1 GCA_030447045.1 Rubrobacteraceae bacterium
CACTCTTTGGCCTGGAAGCTCTACGGCCCGGCCCGCCTGCGCGTCGTGCGCGAGGTGGACCGCCCCGCGGGCCGCACCCGCGAGCACCTCGAAGGCCTCCTCAGGCTGGAGCAGGGCCTCAAGGTCCGCCGCAAGACGGAGATGGGCTCGCTGTGGGACCCGGGCGACGAGCTCGGCATGGTGCGCCGCGCCCTGGACTTCTCCGGCGACCGGACCCTTCTGAAGACCCGCTCCGTGGAGGTGCGCGTCGAGGCCATAGAGGACGAACGCTGCGCCGCGAACCTGACCGCCGACGTCTCCAACCAGCGGTCGGAGTACCTCTCTTTGGGCGGCATCCTCGGCGCGACGCTGGCGGCCCTCTTCGTCCTCGCCGGCATGCAGAACGGGTTCTTCCTGCTCGGCGTGCTGCCGGCCCTCGCGGCCCCGGCCCTCTGTTTCAGGTTCGCCTACCGTGGTACCACCACGAACATCCGCCGCGCCCTGGACGACCTCCTCGACGCGGTGGAGCAGGACCCCGTTGGGGGGGGACAGGCCCCCGACCGCGCCGACCGCGAGCCCGGCACGATAAAGGGGCTCAAGCCGATCCCGAGGTTCACCTCGCCACCGCGCGACGAGTAGCGTTGGGAGTTATCGGCCCTTGGGGGAGCGGCGCTTGCGGGGTAATCTAAAGCCGGCGTGATGGTGGGACGATCATATCCCGGGAGGACGCGCCCCGGCATGGGAGGCACGACGACGGTACTGGGAACCGACCGCTGAAAGCCGAAGGCCCATAGCCGTGCCGCAGGGCGTCCTCAAGGAGATCTTCGGGTTCGACTCGTTCAGGCCCGGGCAGGAGGCCGTCATACGGGCCGTGCTCGAGGGGCGGGACACGCTGGCCGTGATGCCGACGGGCGGTGGGAAGAGCCTGTGCTACCAGATCCCGGCGCTCATGCAGAGCAGCCTGACGGTGATCGTCTCTCCGCTTATCTCCCTGATGAAGGACCAGGTGGACTCCCTGCTGCAGAGCTCGGTCGCCGACGCCGCGGCGCTCCACTCGGGCCTCTCGCCGGAGGAGCGGTGGGAGGTCGAGCGGAAGGTCCGGACGGGTGAGATCCGGATGCTCTACGTCGCCCCAGAGCGGCTGCGCTCCCTGGAGTTCGTCCTCTCTCTGCGTCGGGCCGGTGTCGGGCTCTTCGTGGTGGACGAGGCCCACTGCATCAGCGAGTGGGGCCACGACTTTCGCCCGGACTACCTCTTCCTGCCGCGCGCCGTAAAGGACCTCGGCAGCCCCCCGGTCCTCGCCCTCACGGCGACCGCCACGCCGCGCGTGCGCCAGGACATCCGGCGCTCGCTCGGGATGAGGGACCCCCACGTCGAGGTCACGAGCTTCAACCGGCCCAACCTTACCTACCGGGTCGTGCCGGCCGAGAAGGGGGAGAAGCTCGCGCGGATCCTGGACGTGATCCGGTCCTCCCCGCCGCCCGGCATCGTCTACGCGACCACCCGCAAGGAGTGCGAGGAGCTGGCCGCCGAGCTGCGCTCCTCGGGCGTGGACGCGGCGGCCTACCACGCGGGGATGGGCTCGGCCCGACGCAACGAGGTGCAGGAGCGGTTCATGACCGACGAGGTGGGCGTGGTCGTGGCGACCATCGCCTTCGGGATGGGCGTGGACAAGCCCAACGTCCGCTTCGTCATCCACGCGGCGATTCCTGGAAGCCTGCCGGCCTACATCCAGGAGTCCGGCCGGGCCGGGCGCGACGGCGAGCCGGCCGAGTGCGTGGTCCTCTACCGCGGTGCCGACGTCGGCCGCCGCAAGCGGCTGGTTACGCTCAACACCTCCGGGGAGGACGAGGTCTCCTCGTTCTTCCGGGCGCTCGTCGGGGTGGAGAGGGACGGGAGGGTCAACGCGCCGTTCGGGTCGCTCGCCGCGCTCGGGGGCGTCGAGCCCGACGCGGCCGGTATCGTGCTCGGGAGCCTCGAAAACTCGGGCCTCGTCTCGCGCGGCTACGACCTGTGGTCCGAGGTGGAGGTGCGCCGCCTCGACGAGGAGCCGGGGGACCTGCGCGAGGAGGTCTCCGCCGTCCACGCGGCCCTGCCCGGCGCGGGGTCGGTGGGCCTCCCCGAGCTCGCCCGCAAGGTGGGCCTCCGTCCGGCGGTGGTGCAGGGGGCCATCTACAGGATGATGGTGGACGGCGTCGCCGAGGTAGTCCCGCGGGGCGCCCTGGTGGACGTGAGGCTCAAGACCACCTCCCTGGACGAGGAGAGCCGCAGGGACATCGCCTCCCGCCTGAAGGGACGCGCCCAGGCGGCGTACGCCCAGATCCGGGACGTCGAATCCTACGCGAACCTGTCCGCCTGCCGCCGCGAGCACCTCCTCCGCCACTTCGGCGACACCGAAGACGTGGCCCCGTGCTCCGGCTGCGACTTCTGCCTCGGCGAGGTCCACCGGGCCCCCAAGACGGCCGCCGTCGCGGCCGCCCCGGCCCCCACGAACGGCTCGCCCCCCGGCGTCGACGCCGCCCTCTTCGAGCGCTTGAGGAGCTGGCGGGGGGAGAAGGCCAGGGAGCAGAAGGTCCCGGCCTACGTGGTGCTGCACAACTCGCACCTGGAGGAGATCTCCGCGAGCAAGCCCCGCACCATCCAGGAGCTCGGCTCGATAAAGGGCGTGGGCCTCCGCCGGGCCGCCCGCTACGGCGAGGAGCTCCTCGCCCTCGTGAACGGCGAGGCGCGCGAGACGGCCCCCGAGCCGCCGGAAACCAACGGCTACCGTTCCCACCTCGAAGCCGCCGAGGGCCTGCTCAGGGCCGGCAGGGGCGCCGATGCCGTGCCCGAGCTCGCCCGCGCCCTAGAACTCGGCGGCGAAGAGGCCCGCCGGGAGATAGACGAACTGCTAGCAAGAGGCTGACCTACCCACGCAAAGGAGACGCGTATGAGGCTCGAAGGAAAAAAGATAGCGGTCCTGCTCGCCGAGGGGTTCGAGGACCTCGAGTACTGGGTGACGGTGATGCGGCTCCAGGAGGAGGGGGCCGAGGTCGTCACCGTCGGCCCGAACAAGGAAGAGGTCTCCGGCAAGAACGCGCTGAAAGCCCAGGCCGACGCGACCGCAGACGAGGTGGACGCCGAGTCCTTCGATGGCGTCGTTATCCCCGGCGGGTGGGCGCCGGACAAGCTCAGACGCTACGAGGGGATAACGGGCCTCGTCAAGACGGTCCACGAGAGCGGCAAGACCGTCGGCATCATCTGCCACGGCGGCCTGGTCGCCATCTCCGCCGGCATCGTCGACGGTGCCCGCGCCACGGGCTCGCTCGGCGTCAAGGACGACCT
>JAUJMB010000223.1 GCA_030447045.1 Rubrobacteraceae bacterium
CAGATGCGCCGGCAGGGAAAGAGCAAGGCCGAGGTGGAGCGGGAGACCGGCTCGACCATCGGCGCCTACGACGCGAGCTTCGACGTCTCGAAGGGCGAGATCTTCGTGATCATCGGCCTGTCGGGGAGCGGCAAGTCGACGATCCTACGTGGCATCAACGGTCTTAACGAGCTCACCGAGGGTCAGGTCTACCTCGACGGCGACCTGATCTCCGAGATGCCGTCCAAGGAGCTCAGGGAGGTCCGGCGCAAGAAGATCGGGATGGTCTTCCAGCACTTCGGGCTGCTCCCCAACCGCACCGTGCTGGACAACATAGCCTTCGGCCTCGAGATCCAGGGCGTATCCGCCCAGGAGCGCAAGAAGAAGGCCGAGGAGACCTTGCCCGCGGTCGGCCTCGAGGGGCAGGCCGACAAGCTCATCGCGGAGCTCTCCGGCGGCATGAAGCAGCGGGTCGGGCTCGCCCGGGCGCTCGCCACGGAGCAAGAGATACTCCTCATGGACGAGCCCTTCAGCGCCCTGGACCCCCTGATCCGGCGCGACATGCAGAACCTTTTCCTCTCCATCCAGGGCGAGGCCCAGCGGACGGTCGTCTTCGTCACCCACGACCTCGACGAGGCCCTCACGCTCGGGCACCGGGTCGCCATCATGAAGGACGGGGAGATAGTGCAGCTCGGCCCGCCGGAGCAGATCCTGCGCGAGCCCGCCAACGAGTACGTGGAGCGCTTCGTCGAGGACGTGGACTACGCCAAGGTGCGCACCGCAGAGAGCGTGATGGTCAAGCCGCGGCAGGTAGCGTACCTGACCGAGGGGCCCACGGTCGTCCTGCGGCGCATGAGGCAGTACGGCCTCTCCCACATCTTCGTCGTGGACGAGGAGCGGCGCCTGGTCGGCCTGTGCGAGGCCGAGGAGGTCGCCCGCCTCGCGGAGCGCGGCGAGAGGGCGCTCCGGGACTCGGTGAACGACGATGCCGCCAAGATCGGGCGCAAGACGCCCCTGCGCGACATCCTCCCGCTCTTCGTGGAAGACGCCGACGCGCCCGTTGGGGTTGTGGACGAAGAGAATCGCCTCGAAGGCGTCGTCGTCCGCGGCGCGCTCATCGCCGGCCTGACCACGCACGCCGAGGCCCAAGAGGAGGACGAAGAAGGCGTCCCCAACGGGCCCGAGGCGGGCGAGAATGGCGACCGGGTCCGCGTGCGTCGGATCGAGAGGTAACGCGATGCTGGCGCAGACCGAGGTGATCCCGCAGATACCCCTGGCCGACTGGACAAACACCGCGGTAGACTGGATCACGGACACCTTCGAGTGGTTCTTCGGTCCGCTCGAGGACATTATCGTCGTCGCCGTCGGCACGCTGGAGACCGTCTTTACGGCGCTCCCCGCGCTACTCATGGTCGCCCTTTTGGCCGCGATCGCCCTCCTGCTGGCGGGGTGGCGGATAGGGCTCTTCACGTTGGTGGGTTTGGTGTTCGTCATCAGCCTGGGCCTGTGGGAACCGGCGATGGAGACCCTGGCGCTGGTCCTGGTGGCGGCGTCCATCGCGTTGACGATCGGCATCCCCATAGGCATCATCGCGGCCAAGTCCCGGGGGGTGGAGGCGTTTATGCGACCGGTACTCGACATCGCGCAGACGATGCCCGCCTTCGTGTATTTGGTGCCCATCGTGGCCCTGCTGGGCATCGACGAGCCGCCGGCCCTTATCGCCACGGTCATCTTCGCCATGCCGCCGGCCGTGAGGTTGACGATGCTCGGCATCCAGCAGGTCCCGAAGGAGACCGTGGAGGCGGCCCACGCGTTCGGGGCGACCCCGCGGCAGACGCTCTTCAAGGTCGAGCTGCCGCTCTCCCTCCGGTCGATCATGGCCGGGGTCAACCAAGTAATCATGCTCTCCCTCTCGATGGTGGTCATAGCGGCCCTCGTCGGGGCCGGCGGGCTCGGGGAGCCGGTCGTCACGGGCCTCGGCCAGCTCGATACCGGGAAGGCCTTCGTCGGCGGGGTCGGCATCGTGGTCCTGGCGATCATCCTCGACCGCGTGACCCGCGGCCTGGAACGGGGGAGGGGCGTCGCCGCCAAGAAAATTGTTTGACGGGTAGCTTCGATCGACGTTACGCAGGATCGCGAAAGGGAGTAAGCATGAAGTACAGGTTGACCAGAAGAGACATGCTGAAGTTGAGCGGGGGCACGCTCGCCGGCGTAAGCCTCCTTGGTCTGGCGGGTTGCGGCGGGGGCGGCGGTTCGGGCTCCTCGGACAACTCGAGCAAGACGCTCACCCTGGGCAACATCGGGTGGGCGGAGAACATCGCCGTGTCGAACCTGACGAAGGTCCTCTTCGAGGAGGATCTCGGCTACAGGGAGGTGGATCTGAAGCTGCTCGACGTTGGGCCCATGTTCCAGGGCGTGGCCGGCGGCGACCTCCACGCGTTCCAGGACGTCTGGATGCCGAACCACAAGGACCTGCTCGCGGAGGTCGAGGACGACGTCCAGCACCTCGACCCCTGGTTCCAGGGGCAGACGGCCTTCGGCCTCGCCGTCCCCCACTACATGAAAGACATCCGCAGCATAGCCGACCTCAACGACGCGGGCACGGACACGATCCTGGGCATCGAGCCGGGCGCCCCGTTCATGGACGTCGTCGAGAACGACGTGATCCCGGCGTACAACCTGAACCTGGAGCTCAAAGCCTCCAGCACGGCCGGGATGCTCTCGGAGGCCGAACGGCTCTACTCCGACGAGGAGCCCTTCGTGTTCATGCCGTGGGTCCCGCACCCGATGAACGAGGTCTTCGAGTACCACTTCCTCGAGGACCCGAAGAACGCCCAGGGCGTCTTCGACCAGCCCGCCAAGATCTCCACGGTGGTCAACGCCGACCTGAAGGACGACGACCCGAACGCCTTCGCGTTCATGAACACGTACACGCTCAACGAGAACCAGCTCAACACGCTCATGGACGAGATCTCCAAGGCCGACGACGACGCGGTCGCGGGCTCCAAGGCCTGGCTCAAGAACAACCGCGACGTCGTGAAGCCCTGGCTCGACGCCGCCAATAAGGCGTAGTTAAGGTTCGAAAGCGGTTGTAGGACCGCGGCGGGGCTCCCTCGGGGGCCCCGCCGGTTCTTGCGGCGGCCTTTGTACCGGGAAGATCCCAATGTCGCTAGTGATTTACCTATCACCCCCGTCTTCGAGGTGATGGCGAATGCTGAGAGGTAAGGGCGAATACCGGATCGAGCGCTGGTTCGCCGGTGGGGTGCCGCTCGTGTGCGTGCGGCCGGCGGGGGCCCCAGCTCCGTTGCCGGTCG
>JAUJMB010000224.1 GCA_030447045.1 Rubrobacteraceae bacterium
GTGCCTATGCCGTCGATGGTGGAGGCGAGGACGGGGTCCCGCAGGCCGGCCAGCGCGTAGAGGCCTGCGAAGCCTCCCTGCCCCCCGATCACCTCGGGCCCGTGCGTCCCCTCGACGGCGGAGCGCATGAGGTCCACGGCCCGCTCCCCGCGCTCGATGGAGACCCCGGCAGACTCGTAGGAATTCCGCCCCTCAGGCACCGCTCTCCCTCTCGTAGTAGAGGCATTCGAACGGCCCCACCCGTCCCCGGCCGGTCTCCCTGTAGCCGTTCTTCTCGTAGAGGCGCCGCGCCGCGGTTTGCCCAACGGTGGTGTCCAGGTGGAGCGTCCCGTAGCCGAGCTCGGCGGCGCGGCGGTGGAGCGCGTCGAGGAGGGTCTGGCCGATGCCCCGGCCCTGAAAGGGCGGGGAGACCCGCATGCGCGTGATCCAGGCCCGCCCGTCCGGGCCGCGCCGGAGCGCCCCCATCGCGACGACCTCGCCTGCCAGCACCCCGACGAGGAACTCGCCGTCTTCCCGCAGGTAGACCGACTCGATGTCGTCGAGGTCAGCGTCCCAGGGACCGGTTCCGAGGTGCGCCCCCACGCCGGTTAGCGCCGCGTCGTGCAGGTTGCGCACGGCCTCGCGGTCGCCGGGCTCGTAGCGACGGATGGCGATAGCCGGGTTCTGGGTTTTCGTGGGCGTCACCGGCTCTTGAGGGGCGCGTGGTGGGTCCGGTTCTCGAGGGCGAACTTCTCGGAGGTGCCCCGCGTCGGGTACTCGCCGTCAAAGCAGGCGCGGCAGAGGCGGTCCTTGGGCTGCTCGGTGGCGGCGACCATGGCGTCGGTGGAGAGGTAGGCGAGGGTGGTCGCCCCGATCTGCTCGCGTATCTCCTCGACGGTGAAGTTCGCCCCGACGAGTTGTTCGGGGCTGTCCATGTCTATGCCGTAGTAGCACGGCCCCGTGATGGGCGGCGAGGAGACCCGGAAGTGGACCTCCGCGGCACCCGCCTCGAAGAGGAGCTCGACGAGCTTGCGGCTCGTGTTGCCGCGCACGATGGAGTCGTCCACCACGACGACCCTCCTGCCCTCGATCACGCTCGGCAGCGGGTTCAGCTTGAGCCTGATGCCGAGCTGGCGCATCCCGTCCGACGGCTGGATGAACGTCCGGCCGACGTAGCGGTTCTTTATGAGGCCCTCCGCGTAGGGGATGCCGCTTGCCTGCGAGTACCCGACCGCCGCCATCATCCCCGAGTCAGGCACCGGGATGACGACGTCGGCCTCGACCGGGGCCTCCTCGGCGAGCTTCTCGCCCATCCGGTGGCGGCTGCCGGCGACCTCGCGGCCGTCGAAGCGGGAGTCGGGGCGGGCGAAGTACACGTACTCGAAGACGCACAGCGCCCGGCGCGGGCTCTCCGAGCGGTAGCCCGTGAGGCCCCCGTCGTCTATGACGACCACCTCGCCGGGCTCGACGTCGCGCAGGTACTCGGCGCCGATGATGTCCAGGCCGCAGGTCTCGCTGGAGACCGCGTAGCCGTCCCCCACCCGGCCTATGGCGAGCGGGCGGAAGCCGTGGGGGTCGCGGAAGGCGACGAGCTTGTCGCGCACGATCATGGCGACCGAGTAGGCCCCGCTCAGCCGGCGCATCGCCTCCCGCACCGCCTCCCCCACGGAGCGCCCGCGCTCGAGCTCGCGCACCACGGCGGCGGCGATGTACGTGGTGTCGGAGGTGGAGTTGAACCTGAACCCTTCCTCGGACAGCTCTTCCTGCAGGGCCTTCGCGTTCACCAGGTTGCCGTTGTGGGCGACGGCGACGTTCACCTCGCCGCGGCCCACGAACTCCGGCTGGGCGTTCTCCCAGGAGGCAGACCCCGTCGTCGAGTAGCGGACGTGGCCGAGGGCGAGATGGCCGGACTCGAGGGCGGCCAGGCGCGGGCCGTCGAAGACCTGGGAGACGAGGCCCATGTCCCGGAAGGCCGTCGTGCGTTCGCCGTCGGAGATCGCGATGCCGGCGGACTCCTGCCCGCGGTGCTGCAGCGCGTAGAGGCCGAAGTACGTCCGCTGGGCGAGCTCGCCGGCAAGCTCCCGGGAGTACATACCGAAGACCCCGCACGCCTCCTTCGGCTTGCCGTCCGTGTCCCGGTAGTCTACGTCCAAAACGTCCACCCCTCGCAGCTCAGATCCTGTCAAGTGTCTCTTGGGTCATCCCGCCCGTCGCGTTACCCGTGTTTACGGTAGAGGCCGGCTCGAAGAGCATTATGTGCGCCTCCTCCTCGGCGACGGGCCTGTGCTCCACCCCGCGCGGCACCACGACGAACTCGCCTTCCTCGATCCACTCCTCCCGATCCCGGTACTCCATCCTGAACCTGCCCCGCACCACGAGGAACAGCTCGTCCTCCTCGTCGTGGTGGTGCCAGACGAAAGGGCCGAGCAGCTTCACGAGCTTCACGTGCTGACCGTTCAACTCGCCGACGATCTTCGGGCTCCAGTGCTCGTCGAAGAGCGAGAGCTTCTGCGCGATGTTCACCTTCTCAGGGCTCATCCGACCGCCTCCGATCCGCCGACGACCTCGCCCGGGACGCCGAAGAGGTCTCGGTTGTGTACTTCTCTGAGATCGTCGAGGCTCAGATCCACGAAGTCGCCGATCTTGAACCGATTACCTCCGGTGCGTGCGATGTCATCGTACGGGATTCCGGCTCTTCCGAGGGCGCCCTGCAACTCGTCCCAACGTGTCTCGGGCACCGTCACCAGAAAGCGCGCGCCTGCCTCGCCGAAAAGTCCGACGTCCTTACGGCCGGTTCCGAACTTCGGTTCTATCTCAGTCTCGTCGAACTCCATGCCGATGCCTCCGGCAACGGCCATCTCCGCGAGCGCAACGGCCATCCCGCCGCCCGAGATGTCATGGGCCGTGTCCACGATGCCAGCCCTTACGACGCTCCGAACAAAATCGGCGTGTTCCTTCTCACGCGAGAGATCGGTGGCCGCCACCATGCCGGCCACGCGACCGTGCACGATCTCCAGGTAGTCGGAGCCATCGAGGACTACGGGAAACTCGACCAAGAGCACCACCACGTCGCCTTCTCGCTTGAAGGCCGGGGTCGCGTGCCGATCCACGTCCTCGAAGACCCCAACCATCCCGACGGTTGGCGTCGGGTAGATAGGTCCCCGGTCCGTCTCGTTGAAGAGAGAGACGTTGCCGCTCACGACCGGTGTACCGAGGGCCTCGCACGCCTCGGACATCCCCTCTATGCACTCGGCGAGCTGGTAGTAGCCGTCCGGCTTCTCGGGGCTGCCGAAGTTGAGGCAGTCGGTGACG
>JAUJMB010000225.1 GCA_030447045.1 Rubrobacteraceae bacterium
GCGACCAGAAAGTCCCGCCGCACGAGCGCGGCCCAGAGGGTTCCAGCCGTCAGCGCGAGGAAGAGCGCCTCGGTGTAGAGGGCGTTCAGGAAAAAGGCCGTCGGGAAGAAGGCCAGGCAGAGCGTCGCGGCGCGGGCGGCCCGCGCGTCGTAGAGCTTCTCCGCTATCCGGTAGACGAAGAACAGCGCGAAGAGGGTGGACGCGAGCGAGATCAGCACCCCCCACAGCGCCGGCCCGCCCCAGAGAACGGTCCCGAGCTTCACCAGCATCGGGTACAACGGGAAAAAGGCCGTGGAGGCCGGCGCGCGCTCCCCGTAGCCCTCGGTAGCTATCTCCGCGTACCACGCCCCGTCCCAGCGCGCCCAGTGGCCAAGAAAGCCGCCAGGTCCGAGAGGGTCTCCCGCCGGGTCCGCCTGCGGAAGAAAAGCTGCTGCCAGGGCACCGGCAACCAAGAACAGCAGCCTCGATGACAAGAACACCGCGAAGACGAAAGCCCACGCGGACCGGGCCGAAGCGTCTTTGACGGCCCCCATCGTTTGTCAGCCCCCCGTCACCCTCGGCAGCAAAGAGCTGATGGCTGAAACCTGACGGCCGAAAGCCCTAGTAACGGAGGTTCGGCCCACGGCTGATGGCCCACCAGGCGCCGCAGAAGGCGAGGACGGAGATCAGGAAGACCATCCCGAGCGTCGGGTACGGGTTGAGGTCCGAGACGCCCAGGGTGGCGAAGCGGGCGGCGTCGACGGTGTAGAAGATCGGGTTGAAGAACGTCGCCACCCTCAACGTATCCGGCAGCATCCCGACGGAGTAGAAGACCCCGCCCAAAAACGTGAGCGGCTGGATGACGATGCTCGTGAGAAAAGAGATGTGCTCTATCTTTGTCGCCATGGCGCCAACCATCGTGCCGATGGCGGAGAAGGCGAAGGCGGCGAGCACCCCGATCAGGGCGAGCAGGAGCGGGTGCTGGACGGTGATGCCCACGAACGGGACGCCGACGAGGAAGGTGCACCCACCCATCACGACACCACGCAGGGTTCCGCCCAGGGAGTAGGCGAGGGCTATCTGCAGGTCGCTCATGGGGCTTATGAGGACCTCGTCTATGTAGCGCTCGCGCTTGGCGTCGAAGACGGACCACGAGGAGTTCATCTGCGAGTTGGTGATCAGGCTCATGAGCGCTATGCCAGGCAGGATGTACTCGAGGTACGGGACGCCCTCAATCTCCCTTATCCTCGTGCCCAAAGCTATGCCGAAGACCACGAGGTAGAGCAGAGAGGTCAGGATCTGGGGCAGTATCGTCTGCATCCAGACCCTCGTGAAGCGCAGGACCTCGCGCGAGAGCAGCGTCCTGAAGGTCCGGTCAGTTAGAAGCATCGCCTATGACCTTCATGTAGACCTCCTCGACGTTCGCCGCGTCGTAGCGCTCTTTGAGCCCGGCGCTCGTCCCCTGCGCGACGATCTCGCCGCCGTTAATGAGCGCTATCTCCTCGCAGAGCGCCTCGGCCTCCTCGAGGTAGTGCGTCGTCAGCAAGATCGTCATCCCGCCGCGGTTGAGCTCCCTGACGTAGCCCCAGAGGCTGTAGCGCAGCTCGACGTCCACGCCGGCGGTCGGCTCGTCGAGAAAGAGCACCTTCGGGTCGTGCATGAGGGCGCGGGCGAACATCACCCGCCGCTTCATCCCGCCCGAGAGCGTGTTCGTCCTCTGGTCGCGCTTCTCCACGAGGCCGAAGCGTTCTAGCAGCTCCGCGGCCTTGTCCCTGGCCTTCTTCTTCGGGACACCGTAGTAGCCGGCGTGGAAGACGAGGACCTCCTCGACGGTCAGGAACTTGTCGAGGTTTATCTCCTGGGGGGAGACCCCGATCATGCGCCGCGCCTCCCGAAACTCCGTAAAGGCGTCCCGCCCGTAGACCTCGACGGTGCCGGAGTCGGGCCTTGCCAGGCTGACGACGCTGTTGATGAGCGTCGTCTTGCCCGCCCCGTTGGGTCCCAGCAGCCCGAAGAACTTCCCGCCCCCAACCTCGAGCGAGACCCCCCCGAGCGCCCGAAACCCGTTCTTGTAGGTCTTTTTGAGGTTCTCTACCTTCAGCGCCGGCACGCCGTTCGGGGTGCCGCTTACCAGATGCCCGCTCAACCGAGCACCTCCAGAGCGGCCCTCTCCCCGGAGAGCATCGAGCCGTTGATGGAGGAGTCCTCCGTGTACTCGCCCGCCAGGAAGAGGCCGGGCGTGCCGGTGCGGTTTGCAGGCAGGCCCTCGTGGACGCCCGGGGGCTGGGCGAACTGGCCGTAGGGGATGCGGCGCAGGCCGAGCGGCCTGAATTCGGCATCCGGGTACCACCGGCTCACGTCCTCCACACCCCGGCGCAGGAGCTCGTCGTCGCGCATGTCGAGGCCGGAGAGGGCCACGGCGTAGAGGAGGTGGCGGCCCTCCGGGGCGTACTTCTCCGAGACGTTGCTCATCTCGGAGCCGTTGTTAACGAAGGGGTCCTCGTCGGCGTTCAGCAGGATCTTCTTCCCGTCGTCGAGCCCGCTCGTCTCGTAGTACAAACAGACCTCCCCCACCGCCCCCCTCGGGGTCTCCTCCCCGGTGAGGTCGCCCGCGGTCGGGGCGTCGGTGGCGACGACCACCGCGTCGGCCTCGTGCTCCCGTCCCCCAGCCGCCACACCGCGCACCGGGCCGTCCTCGCGCAGGAGCGCCTCGACGGGGGTGTTCAGGTGGATGGCGTCCTCCGGCAGGTGGCCCGCGAGTTGGTTCGAGATCTGGCCCATCCCCAGCGCCGGCACGACGGTCCGGCCCGTGGCGAGCATCCTGAAGGTGAACCTGAGGACGCGCGAGCTCGTCGTCAGCGCCCGGTTCAGCGTGATCCCACCGTAAAACGGCCTGTAGAACGAGTCTATGTACCGCTCGGAGAGCCCCGAAGACCTGAGGTACTCGAGTATCGTGACGTCGGTCTGACCGTCTTCCCGGCCCGCGCTCGTCGCGGTCCCGGGCAGCGTCCTCGCCCCGAGGCCCACGGTGCGGAGCTTGTCCGCGAGGGTGGCGTCCCCGGAGAGGAGGGTTGGCACCAACGCCTTCGGGTCCCTCACCGGGTCGGAGAGCACGCTCCGCTCCGGGCCCCGGTGCACGAGCGCGCCGGGGTCGAAGACGCGGAAGTCGAGTGCTGAGTGGTCCAGGTGGCGCCTGGAGACGGGGTAGGAGGTGAAGTACACCTGGAAGCCCCGGTCGAGCAGGAACCCCTCCTTCTCGTCCGTGCGCACGCGGCCGCCGACGCCGTC
>JAUJMB010000226.1 GCA_030447045.1 Rubrobacteraceae bacterium
AGGTGCCGCACCGCCTCGTCGTCCGTGAGCCAGTAGGTGTCCCCGTCGAGCGAGGCGCGATCCACGCCGCGGTCCTCCGCCAGCGAGTCCAGCAGCTTCTCCCGCGCGCCAGCGTCCTGCGCGACGACGTAGACCTCGGTCCGGTTGCACGTCGACAGCAAGACCGCCTCCGATGCCACGCCCTCATCGAGGAGCCGGCGCAGGAACGGCCGTCCGGCGCACGGCGGGAATGCGACCCGCTCGCGCACCTCGACGGGGGCCGAGCGGTGGCTCATCCCCGCAACCGCGACAAGCACCGGACCACCTCCTCCTCTGTTCGGGAATCGACGCCCGTACCGCCCTCGCGCGCCGCCCGGAACCTCTCGACGATGCCGGACCACTCCGCGGCAAAGGAAGGTTCGATGGCGTCCCGGATCTTGCGCGCCAGCGTCGGCGAGGCCCCGCCCGTCGAGACCGCCACCTGCAGGCCTCCCCGCCGCAGCACGGAGGGCAGAGCGAAGTCTCCTTCGGCCGGCCTGTCGGCGACGTTCACGGGTATGCCGTTCTCCTTGGCCTCCCGGGCCACCGCGGCGTTCACCTCCCGCCGGTCCGTCGCGGCGAAGGCCAGGGCGGCTCCGGCGAGGTCGCCCGGGGCGTAGGGCCGCCGCTCGACCTTTACGTTCATGGCCTCGATCTCGGGCGCGACCTCCGGCGAGACCACGACCACGCGGGCCCCCGACTCCAGCAGCCCGCGCGCCTTGCGGGAGGCAACCCCGCCGCCGCCGACTACCACGCAGCGCCTGCCAGAGACGTCCATAAAGAGGGGGTAAAGGACCGCGTTTTCGGACCCGATTCTCGTCTCCTTACGTGACGTCGTGGCGGCCTGATCAGCCCGCAAGTCTAGCATAGCCGACCCGTCGTTATCCGCATGGATCAAAGTGTGTCATGCGGCCTCTGAAGACGCCGTGTAACCCTTCACGAGCCGGCCGTTTCCTTCGTCTTCTCGACCAGCCTGACGCCGTCGACCACCATGCTCTTGTCCACCGCCTTGCACATGTCGTAGACGGTGAGGGCGGCGACGCTGACCGCCACGAGCGCCTCCATCTCCACGCCCGTGCGGTCGTTCGCGCGCGCCGTGGCCGTGATCTCGACGCGGTCCTCCCCCACCTCGAACTCGACGTCCACGGAAGACAGGTCGATGCCGTGGCAAAGCGGTATCAACTCCGGTGTCTTTTTGGCCGCCATCACCCCCGCGATCCTGGCCGTGTTCAGCACGTCCCCCTTCGGCAACGCCCTCTCCCGCAACAGCCCGACCGTCTCCGGGGACATCCGCACCTCACCCGCCGCCACCGCCGTCCGCCGCACCACGGCCTTCCCGCCGACGTCCACCATCCGCGCAGCACCCGTCTCGTCGATGTGGGAAAAGGTCATTGCGAAACCTCCGGTCTCTTGGTTGTCAGGCTTCAGGTTTCAGGTCGTGCCGTCTGATGGGGCCTCCGGCCGCCGACCGCTGTCTTGTGCGTAGTTTTTCGACGCCAGGGATCGTCGCCTGGAGGCTCTTCCTGATGCCTGAGACCTGAAGCCTCCAATCGCGGAATGCGGGGGAATCGAACCGCCACGGCCGCGCCGCGACCGCAAACCGGTTTTGAAGACCGGCCGGGCCACCAGGCCCTCGCATTCCGGGTTTGGCTCCACGGGCAGATTCTATTATATCGCCCGGCGGTGGCGGCGGGTGAGCACGCGTACGTCGCCGGTGCGGCTCGTGACGCCCGAGGCGTCGGAGAACTCCAGCCACGCCTGGGCGTACTTGCGGCTCGTGCCGAGGCGGTCGCGCAGGCCGGAGAGCGAGATCTCCCCCTCCTCCCGGCACACGGTCTTTATGCCATCGAGGACGCGATCCGCCGTCCGGCGCGACGCGATGAGGCCGCCCCCGAGGTCCACGGCCTCCCCCCTCTTCAGGAGCAAGCGCAGCGCGGGAGAGGCCTCTCTCGCCGGGGGTTCGACACCGGACGCTTCGAGCTTCTCGGAGAGGACGCCCGCCTCCCTCTCCAACTCCTCCGGGACCCCCGCGGCGTCCGGCAGGACCACGCCGGTTTCGGTTACCCGCACCTCCTCCGCGCGGGCCAGCTCGCCGAGCAGGGCGTCGGCGAGGGGCGCCCGTAGTCCCGTGGCGGAGCGGGCCTCGGCGACGCTGATCTCGGGCGCCTCGGGCCGCGCGTCCGCCCGCGAACGGAGCGCCGCGAGCAGCAGGTCCCTGGCCGCTTGGAGGGAATCTACGGTGGCGTAGAGGTCGCCCACCCTCGCCACCCCCGGCAGACGTTCCGCGGCCTCCCGGACTTCCTGAACGCCGGCGGAGAGGACGAGCGAGATCTCCTCGGCGGTCAAGCCTTCGCCGGGGCGGCGGGCGAGGACGAGGGGTATCGTCCCTGACAGGTCGCCGCCCTCCAGGGCTGCCAACCAGTGTGGGTCCGGCCGTCGGCCGGCCGGCGCCGGGTCCAGCACCGTGCCCCCGCCTATGGTTACCTGCGGCGTCAGGGAGCGGAGGACGAAGCGGTCGCCCGGGAGCACGACCAGGGGTTCCTCCGGCCTGATCCTGGCAAAGGCGCTCTCGCCGGGCGCCAGCTCCCCCGCGCCCGAGAGACGGACCCTGGCGTTGGTGGCCCTGGTGCCGTGGTGTAGGCGCACCCTGGCGCCGTGGGCGAGCGGCCCGGCCCCTTCGAGGAGCCGCAGGCGCGCGTCGAACGCCAGGCTCTTCAAAACGGGACGCGACGTTAGCACGTCGCCGGCCTCTATCTGGGAGATCTCGATGCCGACGAGGTCGAGGGCCGTTCTCGCGCCGGGATAGGCGACCTCGGCCGGATGGCCGTGGTTCTGGACGCTCCGGACGCGGGGCCGGCGTCCCGAGGGGGTAAAGAGGGTATCGCCGGGCCGGATCTCCCCGCTCCACAGCGTGCCCGTGGCGACCACCCCGATTCCCCTCAGCACGAACGCCCGGTCGACGGGCAGCCTCGCGAGGCCCGCCCGATCAACCCCTCCCCCAGCGGCCAACCCGTCCAGCGCCTCCAGGAGATCCCCGACCCCCTCCCCGGTCCTGCCGCTGACGGGGACCACGGGCGCGGAGATGCCCACACCCTCGAGGAGCTCTTCGGCGTCGAGCGTCGCCAGCTCGACGGTCTCCTCGTCCACGGCGTCGGTCTTGGTGAGGGCCACGACGCCGCGCTCCACGCCGAGCACACGCAGCACGTCGAGGTGCTCGCGGGTCTGGGGCATGACGCCGTCGTCGGCGGC
>JAUJMB010000045.1 GCA_030447045.1 Rubrobacteraceae bacterium
CCTTGGCCGCCTCCAACAAGAGGAGCCCCCGGTTTCCCGGGGGCTCCAGATGCGTGAGCGCGGCGATGGCCCGGGAGATACCGACGGTTCGGGAATGCGGCCACCGCTAATCCATCGAGGTCGCCGGCGTAGGTAGCGCCGAGTGGAGTGTCCTGGAGGATATGTTGGACGGAGCGGAGATGATCCAGGAGCGGCGGGTGATCAAGGAGTCCGACGTCCGGAGGGAGGACCCGGCCTACAGGAGCGGTTGGCAGGACGGGCGTTTCGGGCCCACGCAGTTGTTCGGATCGAACCCGAGCCTCGCGCGATGGCAGGGTCCCCAGGGGAGGCTAGCGTACTACCGGGGCCACCGCGACGGGCGGCGGGTGCGCGAGATGCTGACGCATCGGGACTCCGCCTGATACCGGGCCCCGATTCTCCTTATAGCGCTGTTCAGCCGGAGAGCGCGGAAGATGGGTTCCCGGAACCAACACGTCGGCACGGCGGAGAAGGAGCAGACGGCATGACGGAAGAAGAGACTTACAGGTTCGCGTTGATGTTGAAGGAGTGCGAGCGCATCCGGGCGACGATAGCGCGGGATGAGGCCGCGCTGTCCAGCGGCGAGCGCGACGGGATACCGATAGCCGCCGCGCCGCCCGAGAATCGACGGCCGGTGCTCACGAGGGCCACCGCCGCCTGATCCCGCACGGCCCCGGGGCTGAAACCGCTACGGCCGTGTAGTCCCTTCGGCGGGCGAGCAGAGGGCGGGCGCGATGGAGGCCGTGCTCTCCTGGCGGCGTGGTACCAAACTGGGGGCGGAGGAACGCGCGGAATCGCCGCCTCCTTGTCTTTACCCGCAGATCGCGGTTATCTACCGCGTCTTGTGCAGGGGGCGGGATAAGGCGCTATTGTACCGGAAGCCAAAATCGGCCGGCCTTTCCGAGAACAAGAGGAGCCCAGGGGTAGGAGATGATCGACGAGTCGATATTCAAGGCCTACGACATCCGGGGAACGTACCCGGACCAGCTCGACGAGGACCTCGCCAGGGACATCGGACGGGCTTTCGTCAACCACCTCGGCCTCCCCGGCTCGCGGGTAGTCGTCGCCCGCGACATGCGCCTCTCCGGGGAGGGCCTGCAGGCGGCGTTTATCGAGGGCGTCACCGAGGCGGGGGCCGACGTGCTCAGCCTCGGGATGGTCTCGACCGACGCGCTGTACTTCGCCGTCGGGCACCTCGAGGAGCCGGGGGGGGCCATGATCACGGCCTCCCACAACCCCAAGAACTACAACGGCTTGAAGCTCTGCCGCGAGCAGGCCATAGCGCTCTCGGGTGAGTCGGGCATCGGCCAGATCCGGGACCTCATCACCTCCGGCAAGCTCCCCGAACCGGCCGAGTACCCCGGCTCGGTCGAGCAGATGGACATCGCGGAGGACTACGCCGAGCACTGCCTGGGCTTTATCGAGACGGAGGGCTTGAGGCCGCTCAAGATCGTGGTCGACGCCGGCAACGGCATGGCCGGCAAGATGCTCCCCCCCATCTTCGAGAAGCTCCCCTTCGAGTACGTCCCCATGTACTTCGAGCTCGACGGCTCCTTCCCGAACCACCCCCCGAACCCCATAGAGCCAGAGAACGTGAAGGATCTCCAGGAGCGCGTGCGCCAGGAGGGCGCTGACTTCGGCGTGGCCTTCGACGGCGACGCCGACCGCTGCTTTATAGTCAACGAGAAGGGCGAGACCATCGACGGCGACGTGCTCGCGGCCCTCATCGCCAAGAACGTGCTGGAGAAGGAGCCGGGGGCGACCATCATCTACAGCGCGGTCTGCTCCAAGTCCTTCCCCGAACTCGTCCGGCGCGAGGGCGGCAAGCCGGTTCGCACCAAGGCGGGACACTCGATCATCAAGCCCCAGATGCGCGAGCGGGACGCGGCCTTCGGGGGCGAGCACTCGGCCCACTTCTACTTCAGGGACAACTTTTTCGCCGATTCGGGCATCATAGCGATGCTCACCGTCGCCGAGCTCGTGGGGCGCCAGGAGGGGCCGATCTCGGACCTCATAACCCCCATAGACCCCTACGTCCGCTCCGGCGAGATCAACTCCGAGGTCGAAGACCAGGAGGCCACCGTAAGGAAGGTAGAAGACCACTTCGCCGAAGACGAGAACGCCAAGATAGACCACCTCGACGGCCTCACCGTGGACTTTGGAGACTGGTGGTTCAACCTCCGCGCCTCCAACACGGAACCCCTCCTCCGCCTGAACATGGAGGCGAGCGACCGGGAGACGCTCGAAAGCCGGCGCGACGAGGTGCTGGCGCTTATACGGGGGTAGATTTCGGGGGCATCAGGAGAGCCGCCCGCATCCCAACCCCAGAGAACAACAAAGGGCCGGTCGGTATCCCCGACCGGCCCGAAACACGTAGCCCGAAACCTAGCTGACGACGATCAGGTTGCGCACCTCGGTGACGCCTTCGACGCCCGCGGCGATCTCGCCGGCGGCCTCGCGGGCCTCCTGGGAGGGGGCGGGGCCGCGCAGCTCGGCGACGCCGTCGATCACCTCGACGTTGACCCTCGGCAGGCTCGCGGTCCGTGGGTCCTCGCCGATGAGGGTGCGGATGCGCTGCTCGGCCTCTGGCTGGGACTCGCCCACCCCCGCGACGCTGCCGCGGTGATGCTCACCGATCAGGGGACCCGCGGAGGGGTCGGAGTACTCGCGCTCGGCCCCGGTGCGGTTGGGGTCTGCGGGGTCCTGGGGGGCGGCGGGATCGCTCGCCGCGCCACCGCCGCCGGACGAGCCCGTGGGCGTGCCGCTGCCCCAGGTCTCGCCGCGCTGGCCCGCGGGGCTTGAGGGGTCCGGCGTGTGCTGCCCGGTGGTGCCGGTAAACGAGGACGAGGAGTCGCCTCCGCCCCTGGAGCGGGCCAGGATCGAGCCTATCGCGAGGCCGGCGAGCGCGAACAGGCCGTACTTGAGGAAGCGGGACGCGCCGGCCCCCCCTGAACTGAGGGGAGCCTTCGCCCGCCCCTTGCCGGCCCTCAGCGCGGCCTTGCCGGCAAGCTTACCGGCCCTGGGCGCTACCTTCGTCCCGGCTCTGGCACCGAGCTTGGCGCCCGTTCTTTTTTTCGGCATAGGATGCCCTCCGTGTGGTTGCGAGTTGGTCCCTGTGGTGGTACCCGATCACCCCCGCCGGAAAACAACGCCCGGCGGCGGGAGAGGCTACCCTTCGGGACGAAGTTTCGGCGCCAGGGTGAGCCTGCGGTAGCGCATCCGGCGCTCGTTGAGCGGCTTCTCGAACTCCGCCTCGCGGGCGAATTCCACGCGACCGGTGGCGGCGGCCTCGACGAGGGCGGCGAGGTCCTCCTTCTCCGTCGGGGAGAGGCCGATGGCGTCGAGGTCGCGCTTCTTCTCGCGCTCGAAGAGCCGGACGCGGCGGGCGAAGGAGACGAAGACGCTGCAGGGCTCGGGGCAGGGGATCTCACCCTCCCCACGGTCCATCTCGAGCGGCGTCTCACCGTCGACGTCCCAGAGCGTCTTTTTCAGGCAGACGGCGTCCTCGCAGCAGGCGCGGGCGGCGTCCTGGACGCCCTCGTCGGAGAGGCGCTGGACCCTCTTGTAGATGCCGCTCTGGCGCGCGGCGTTCTCGCGGTAGCTCGTGGTCCGGAGCCGGCCCTCGCGGTAGAGGTGCCAGTGGACGATCGCGGCCGGGTAGAGGAGGTTCATCGCAACCGTGAGGTCGCGCGCGCCGGAGACGCGCAGCTCCCACCCGCGCCTCAGGTTCGGGGAGCTCTTGAGCGGGCGGTACTCGCCGGCCTCGGTTGTCTTGGAGATCTCGCGCGCCGCGCGGGGGTCCTCATGGAGGACCAGGCCCGACATCTGATCGTCTTCGACGTGGTGGAGAACGTAGCACCCACCCCCCACGCTCCTCACGCGTACCTGGCCGAAGACGCAGCCTTCGCCGCCCGCCTCCTCCACCCACGCGGCGAAGGCCTCGCGGGCCGCGGAGGCTTCCGTCACGCGGGGCGCGGTCTCAGACAACCCGGCTCGCCTCGTGTTGTGCGGTCTCGCGGGCGCGGGCGACGATGAGGTTCGCCATCGAGGGGTGGGTGCCCACGGGGGCGCCGTAGAAGACGCGTTTGCCGTCGAGGTGGGTGACCTCGCCCGTGAGGCCGAGGTCCTCGGGAATAGTCTCGCGGGTGTGCCAGCCCTCCGCTATAAAGACGGGGATCAGGATCACGTCGTCTGCTTCGGCTCTCTCCACCACGGAGCCGATCTCGGGCTCCTGGTCGAGGAACCCGACGCCGACCTCGTCGTAGAGGCCCCGCTCCCTGATGCGCTGCGCGTTCAGGTAGATCACACCGCCCGAGTTCTTGTTGAGGTCGGTCCCGTGCCCGAGGAGCACGAGCGCCGTCCTACCCGTCTCCCTGCCCCCCATCAAATCCTCGACCCGCTCCAGGATGACGTCGGGCATCCCCTCGAACGTCCCCAGAGGTCCGGCGTAGCGGACGGTCTTGTCCCCCTTGACGGTCACCTCGCCGTCGAGGCCGAGCTCGCGGGGGATTACCTGCTGGGTGAAGTAGCCCTCGGAGATAAAGGCCGGCACCACGAAGACCTCCTCGGACTCCACGGTGTCGAGCACGTGCCTCATCGAGGGCTCCTCCTTCCAGAAGCACTCGACCACCTCGTCGAACTCGCCCGTCTCCCTGATGCGGGCCGCGTGCTCGTAGACCGGCAGGCTGGAGTCCTCGTTCAGGTGCGAGCCGTGCCCGACTATGATGAGCGCTCTCAAGGCCTGCGGCCTCCTTCCGTTAGACGACCTGCGAGAATTTTAACCCTCCGTTAGCCCTACTGGTGTGGGAAGGCCCGCACGGCGGCAGGCCAACCCGACGGGGCTCTGCTAACGGCTACGGTCCGTGCCAGTGGCGGGCCTCAGCCGGTGGTTGAGGGCGTCGGGCCCGTACTCGATGGCGACGAGGAAGGCGGCGGCGATCACGGGCGGCTCGGTGGCCGTGGGCGCCAGCCGCCCGTCGGCGCGCAGGAGCCCGTCGAGGTTGGCGATGCCTTCGAGCCCCCGCCGCGAGTGGACGCCGCCGGCCTTGAGGACGCCTTTAGCCATCCTCGCAACGTCCTCGGCCTCGCCGCGCCCGGCGCGGGCGGCGACGTCGAGGTCTGGGACCTCGGAGAGGACCTCGAGGTACGCCTGCACGAGGACCCCGCGGATGGAGTCGGCGCGGGAGAGGGCGGAGAGCAGGGCCGGGCGCGCCAACTCGCGGGTGACCTCGAAACCCCGGGCGTACTCCCGGGCCAGGGCGTCCCTTCCGGCGGCGAAGCGCATCGCGTCGCGCAGGGTGGCCTCGGGGCCGGCCCCGATGGCGTAGCGCAGGGCGCCCGCGAGGGGGGCGTCCTGCCCGGCGAGCTCGAGCGCGCGGACGAAGGGCGCTATGTCGTGGTGGTCGAGGCGGGCGAGCACGCGGCCGATGGGTTCGCCGATCAGGGCGGCGCGGGCGGGCGGGGCCAGGTAGGCGCAGACGCGGGCGTCGGCGAAGCCGGCGAGGTCCATCGCGGCGCGGCTGGCGGCGAAGACGGCCTCGCCCAAGCCCCTCTCGGCGGCCCCGGCGAGCGTCTCCCCGGCGGCGAAAGCCGAGAGGACCCTGGCCTCGTGGGCGACGCGCCCGTCCAGGTAGCGCGAGCCGCATCCGGGGGTCGGCGCGCTGTAGACGAGGGTGGCCGCGGTGACGGCCGAACGGGAGACGAGGCTCCCCGGTACGGGTATGCGGCCCGGCTGCTCCATCGGCATATTCTACCGATCCTGGGAGGGGGCGAGGGGCCGATCCGACGCGGTAATATACGCGGCGACGAGAGAGGCCCGTGCGCAGAGAGAGGACCCTAAAGAGAGATGAGAGCCGCCGAGAAGCCGTCCCTGATCCCGGCCAACGCCTTCCAGACGGGCGCCCCGGGGGGCACTTTAGGCGCCGAGGAGGAGCTCTGGCTCGCCGACCCCGGCACCCTGAAGCTCGCCGGCGGCGCCCAGAAGATACTCGCCTCGGAGCCCGAGGACCGCTTCTCCGGGGAGCTCATAGACTGCGAGATCGAGGCGAACACGGGAGTCCACCCGCAGCCCGGGGGCGTCGCCCTGGACCTCCTGGACCGCAGGCGGACCCTGCTGAGGCACGCCGACGGGCTCGGCCGGCTCCTCGGGGCGAGCGGGACGCACCCGGTCGGGGACTGGCGGGAGCAGGAGATCATCCAGAAGCCCCACTACCAGCGCCTCAAGGCGAAGCTCGGGTGGCTGATCCGGCGCAACAACACCTTCTCCCTGCACGTCCACTACGCCGTGAGCGGCCGCGAGAAGGCCGTCTACCTCTTCGATAGGCTTCGCGAGTACGTCCCCCACCTCCTCGCGGTCTCCGTCAACTCGCCGTTCTGGCAGGGCGAGTCGACGGACATGCACTCGAGCCGGACCCTCATCTTCGCCCGCTCCATCCACCGCGCCGGCCTCCCCGAGCCGCTCGGCACATGGGAGAACTACGCGAAGTACGTGGATTTCGCCCACCGCTCTGGCGCCATAGACTCCCTGTCGGAGATCTGGTGGGACGTCCGCCCCCACCCCGGGCTGGGCACTATCGAGGTCCGCGCCTTCGACGCCCAGACGGACGGGCGCCGCAACGAGGCCCTGACGACCCTGGCCGCCGCCCTCTGCGACAAGCTCGGCCGCGAGTACGACACGGGCGACCTGCGCCCGATCCGCCCGAGCCGCGAGATCGAGGAGAACAAGTGGAGCGCCCAGCGCTACGGCATGAACGGCACCCTCACCGACCACGAAACCCACGAGAACGCCGAGACGCGCCGCGCGGTCCACGACCTCCTGGAAGACCTGCACAGAGAACCGGAGAGGGATCTGGCCCCTCTCGCGCTGCTCCTGGACGAACCCACCGAGTCCGAGCTCCAACTGGAGGTGTGGCGCGAGACGAACTCCGTGTTGGAGGTCGCCCGCGACGTGGCGGAGAGGACCCGCTCGACGGCGAGCTAGGCTACGGGGCCCCGAGGCGCCAGGGCCGCGGAGGGCGACCCGGGGCGTAGAGTCCTACCCGTACAAGCCGCAGGTGGCCCCAGAGACCTACAGCCTAAAAAGCTACTTCCCGAAGATCCGCTTCGTGACCTGCTTGGTGATGGTGCTGCGTACCTTCTTGTTCTGCAGCGCCTTCACGGCGGCCTTGCGGACGGTCGGGCTCTTGATGAGCTTCATGGCTATCGCCTTCTTCACGGTCTCTGCCTCCCTGTAAGGTCTGCTCTACGCGGCCTTCTCGAGCTCGCGGCGGAGCTTCCTGTTCAGCAGCTCCAAGAGGGCCTCTTCGGCCTCGGTCAGCCCGCCCTGCTCCGCGGCTATGATCTCTTCGAGCCGCTCGCCGTAATAGGCTACCACGGAGCCCTCCATGTAGTGGTCTATGACCCGCGGGCTTATGTACGAGGACCGGGCGATGTCCCTGGTGTTCCCGAGCCTGCTGGCCACCTCGTCCACCGCCGCGAGCACGTTCTTCTCGGCGGCCTTCGGGTCCTCGGACGCGCCGAGCCCGGCGAGCGTGCTGGCCGCGATGAGGGTGCCGGCCCAGGTACGGAAATCCTTGGCGGTGAACCGCGGGCCGACGACCTCCTTGACGTAGGCGTTGAGGTCGCGGCTCTTTACGTCGCGGACGTTGCCGGAGCCGTCGAGGTACTTGAAGACCTCGTAGCCGGGAAGGTTTCGGCACTCCTCCACCACCCGCCGGATCCTCGGGTCGGTGACGGCCTTGCGCTGCTCCTGGCCCCACTTGCCGGTGTACTCGAAGATGACGGTGTCGCCCTCTATCTTCAGGTGCTTGCGCCTGAGCGTGGCGATGCCGTAGGTCTTGTTGTTCTTCGCGTAGCGCTCGTCCCCCACCCTGAAGTACGCGGCGTTCATCATGCGCGTCATGCCCGCGAGAACCTTCTCGCGGTCCAGCCGCTTGCGCCTCAGATGGTTGGTCGTGACGCGCCGCATCTTTGGGAGCATGTCCGCGAAGTCCAGGATCCGCTCGAACTTCTCCTGCTCCTTGCGCTCCCGGTACTTGTCGTGGTAGCGGTACTGGAGCCTGCCGGCCGAGTCGTAGCCTATGGCCTGCACCTTCGCAGACGGGCTCCTGGCTATCCTGGCGTCCTCCCAGGCCGGCGGTACCTTCAGGTTCTCTATCCTCGCCAGGACCCGCCCCTCGCGCACGCTCTCATCCGTGCCGGGGTAGCGGTAGAAGAACCCCTCCTCCTTGCTGCCCAGCCGCCTGATGCCCGTGTCGAACAAGATGTGTCTACCCATAGAGCCGATTATCCGAAGGCAGGCGGCCGCACAAAGCGAAAGCGTTCACCGGGGACGCGCCGATGCGCGCTCGCCCGATCTCTGCAACCTCTAGGTCGTCCGGTCTATCTCCGCGTGGTAGCGGCTGCCGAGGCGTCCGCCGAGCAGGCCGCCGAGCAGGGCGAGCAGGAGGGCGCCCAGAACGACCACGATCCCCACGACCCCGGCCTGGGAGAGGCTGCCCAGAGCCGCCAGGGCCCTATCCAAAAAGCCGCCGATGGCGTCCGCAGCGCCGCCCGGCAGGAAGCCGCTGAAGACCCCGGCCGCGAGCAGGAGCAGCGCGCCGGTCAGCAAGGTCCACACCAGCAGCATCGCCCCGTTGCGCCCGCCGTCGAAGCGGGCCAGCCTCCCGGCGACGTACCCGCCGAAGAAGTAGGTGAGGAAGATCAGTACGCCGATAATGACGAGCCCCGTGATGGCGGCCGCCCCCAGGGTGCCGGTCAGGCTCACCGAGAAACCCAGAGGGGCGAGAACGACGCCCGCGATGGCCAAAAAGATCGCGCCGGCAACCAGGGCGAAGACGAACCCGAGGAAGCTCGCGAGCCAGTCCACCCCGCCGTACATGTCGCGCAGCCGGTCCTCGCGGTCCTCGGCCGCCTCGAAGTAGCCCCTCGGGTAGGGCGTCGCGTCGGCCGTGGTGTCGGGCTGGCCCGGCGTGCGTATGATGCGCGTCTCCTTGTCCCCGACGCCCTGGGCGGGCGGCTGGGCAGATCCCTGGGAAGGCCCCTGCCGCACCTGCCGGGTCTCGGCCTGGGAGGGCGCTTCTTCCGTCCGGCCGGGCGGCTCCCCGCGCGCGCCCCCCTGGCGGGTCTCCTGCTGGTCCGCGTCGTCCCCCAGCGGTCCCGTCCTGCGGCGCTCTTCGGGGCGGTCTCCGGGTCTCTCCGTCATCTCTCCCCCTTCGATAACACTCTGCTACTCGGGCGGGCGGTCTCTTGCCCGGATTCTACCCCGGGCGCCGCAGGGCCGCGCCGGAGGGGAATTCGCGTCCCCGGGGCGGCCGTTTTGTACATCCGGCCAGGGATTGCGTACCTCGCTCGCGCCTGGCTTATACGCCGGGCCATATGCAACCGGCACGGGCGGTCCATATCATGGGTTTCACGGCCGGGAGCATCCCGCTTCCGGGGCACAGTATAGAGCGCGGGGCGCTAGGAGGTAAGCTTGGCGACGATGGGCAAGCAAGAGGTGTTGCAGCAGGCGAAGGACGCGAACGTCCAGTTCATCCGGCTGTGGTTCACGGACGTGCTGGGGACGCTAAAGAGCTTCGCGCTCACCGCGGAGGAGCTCGAGGACGCCCTCGACGGCGGGATGGGCTTCGACGGGTCCTCGATCACGGGCTACCAGGACATCGAGGAGTCGGACATGATCGCCATGCCCGATCCCTCCACGTTCAAGATCATTCCCTGGAGCCCCCAGGAGGAGCCGACGGCCCGCATGATCTGCGACATCAAGACCCCGGACGGCGACCCCTACGTCGGCGACCCGCGCCACATCTTGCGCCGCGCGCTCGAGCGGGCGAGCGAGATGGGCTTCGACACGTTCAACGTCGGGCCCGAGCTCGAGTTCTTCTACTTTAAGGACTCCAACGGCACCGAGCCCCTGGACTACGGCGGCTACTTCGACCTGACCACGCTCGACGCGGCCACCGCCCTCAGGCGTGAGACGGTCCAGTCGCTGCAGCAGCTCGGCATCAGGGTCGAGTACTCGCACCACGAGGTCGCCATCTCCCAGCACGAGATCGACCTCCGCTTCGACGACGCTATGACGATGGCCGACAAGGTGATGACCTACAAGACGGTCGTCAAGGAGGTCGCCACCCGCCACGGCGTCTACGCCACGTTCATGCCGAAGCCGCTCAAGGACCAGAACGGCTCGGGCATGCACACCCACCAGAGCCTCTTCTCGAACGGCAAGAACGCGTTTTTCGACGCGAACAGCGAGTACTACCTCTCTCAGGAAGCCAAGGCGTTTATCGCGGGGCAGCTCCGCCACGCGCGCGAGCTCTCCATCATCTTCGCCCAGCACGTCAACTCCTACAAGCGCCTCGTCCCCGGCTACGAGGCCCCGGTCTACATCGCCTGGAGCCGCCGCAACCGCTCGGCGCTCGTCCGTGTCCCCCTCTACCACCCGGGGCAGGAGAAGGCGACGCGCATGGAGCTTCGCTGCCCCGACCCGTCGGCGAACATCTACCTCTGCTTCGCCGCCCTCCTGCACGCGGGCCTCGAAGGCATCGAGAAGGGCTACGAGCTGCCCGAGCCGATGGAGCGCAACCTCTACAACCTCTCCGTGGAGGAGCGCGAGAAGATGGGCATCCAATCCCTTCCCGCGGACCTCGGCGAGGCCATCAAGGAGGCCGAGAACTCCGAGCTTCTGCACAAGGCGCTCGGCGAACACACCTACAGCCGCCTACTCCAGCTCAAGCGGGAGGAGTTCGAGGACTACCGGATACAGGTGACGCCCTACGAACTCGAGAAGTTTCTTCCGATCTTGTAGGCTTCGGGCGACGGGTTCGGGACCAGGGGCGCGGCTCTCGCCGCGCCCCTTCTTCGCGCGTACGGTCCGACAGGTGCCACGGGCGCGGCTCGTGGCACCGGCGGCATTCTTAACATCCCTGTTGCCTGCATGTAAGCGGCACCGTGCAGGATGTCTTCGGTGGACCGGTTCGGCGAAGACGGGGCGCGGCCATGAGGCAGTTGTACGGCTGCCTCCTCGTTCTCGTCTGCGCCGTGGTCGTGCTCGGCGTCGGGAGCCTCCTGCCCCGCCTGGTCTTCTCCGGCGAGGGTATTGGCGGCTACTCGGACGAGAAGGAGGCCTTCGCCCGGTTCGCCCTCGTCTACGACGCTGACCTCAAGGAGTGGCCATTTCCGGTGGACCCGACGGTGGCCCGCCGGGTAACCGGAGTAAGCGGGACGCACGACCCGGAGAGCCCCTGCGACTCGGAGGAAGGACCCAGGAAGGGCCCCTACTACACGGGATACTTTGTAGGGGACTACAGGGCCGAGGTAGTCCACTACGGGCCGTTCTTCGTGCCGACGGGGAAGAACGTCTTTAACTGCGACGGCGCCAGGACGTACTCCTTCCTTATGCCCGAGGACACGCGAGGAATCTTTCCCGACGTGGTCAGCGCGGCGGTCTTTCTCGGCGCGTTCGGGCTGGCGTTGAGCGTGGTGTTCG
>JAUJMB010000227.1 GCA_030447045.1 Rubrobacteraceae bacterium
GTAGACGTAGTCCGTGCCGCTCCCGCAGTAGACCGTGTCGCGGTTCCCGTCGGCGACCATCAGGCGGTCGTCGCCGTTGATCCTGTCCGAGCCGCCGTTGCCGTAGATCTCGTCGGCCCCGCCGCCGCCCGAGAGGCGGTCGTTGCCGCCAAGGCCCCTGATGGTGTCCGCCCTCTTGGTGCCCGAGATTTTGTCCGGGCCCGCGGTACCCCTGAAGCTCGCCGCCAGCGCCATCCCCCCGACCAGGAACACCCCGATCGACACGACGATGCAGGCCAGCATCAGTTTCCTCCCCGGAAGCGTTTGCGCGATCCTGCCAACGCCCCGTATTCTAGGACACGTCCCTGACGCCCACATCGTCCGAACGTGGGACCGTCCCCGCCCGAAAGTATGATCCTGCCGGTTCGGCGGGGCGCCCTCCGGTCAGGCCCCCGAGGAGCCGAAGCCGCCCTCCCCCCTGCCGTCCGCACTAGCATCGAGGAACTCGACCTCTTCGAATGAGGCGCCCGCGGCCCTGACGAGGACGAGCTGCGCGATCCTCATCCCCGGCTCCACCCTGAAGGCCTCCTCGCGGTCGTGGTTGATGAGGGGCACCCGGATCTCCCCGCGGTAACCGGAGTCTATGAGCCCGGGCGTGTTGACCAGGGAGACGCCGTGCCTCACCGCCAGCCCGCTCCTCGGCAGCACGAGCCCCGCGTACCCTTCCGGTATCGCCAGCGAGACCCCGGTACCCACGACCGCCCTCCCTCCGGGCCGGAGCTCGGCCCCCTCGACCGAGCGCAGGTCGTACCCGGCGTCCCCCGCGTGCGCCCTCTCGGGCACCCGGGCCCCGGGCACGAGGCGGCGAAAAGCGACGCGTAAGGAGAGATTCTCGCTCATCCAGGGCATCGTAGCACCGGAGTTTTCGGGCTACAGGCTTTGGACTTCGGACGTTCCGGAGATGCTCTATCGCGCAACATCTACGCCCCGGCGGCTTCCTACCCGACACCTGATACCTGATACCTGAAGCCGCTACCAAGCTGGTATTCTTTGCCCATGAGCGAAAGCACGAGCGAAAAGAGACGGCGCTACCTCGTCACCTCCGCGTTGCCCTACGCCAACGGGCCGTTGCACGTCGGCCAGATCGTGGGCGCGTACCTCCCGGCTGACGCCTTCGTCCGGTACCTGAGGGCGCGCGGCGAGGACGTGGTCTACGTCTGCGGCACCGACGACCACGGCGTCCCGATCACGCTGAGGGCCGAGCGCGAGGGCAAGGACCCGAAAGAGGTGGTGGATTACTGGTGGTCGCACATGAAGGAGACGTTCGAGCGTTTCGGCATCTCCTTCGACAACTTCTCCCAGACCTCGACGCCCTTGCACGCGAAGAACACCCAGCTCTTCTACCGCAAGCTGAAAGAGGGCGGCTACATCTCCGAGGCCGAGAGCAAGCAGATGTACAGCCCGACCGAGGGTCGCTTCCTGCCCGACCGCTACGTCGAGGGCACCTGCCCCGTCTGCGGCTACAAGGAGGCCCGCGGCGACCAGTGCGACAACTGCGGCTCGTGGTACGAGGCCTACGAGCTCATAGACCCCCATTCGAAGGTCACGGGCGGCCCCGCGGAGGTCCGCGAGACGACGCACCTCTACCTCGACCTGCCGGAGTTCTCCGACCGGCTCAGGGAGTACGTCGGCAGCCAGAAGCACTGGCGCACGTCCGTCAAGAACTTTATCCTGGGCATCATCGACGGCGGGCTGGAGAAGCGGCCGATCACGCGCGACATCGAGTGGGGCGTGCCGGTGCCCGAGCCGGGCTTCGAGAACAAGCGCTTCTACGTCTGGTTCGACGCCTGCATCGGCTACCTCTCCTCGACGATGGAGTGGTCCGAGAAGGTCGGCGAGCCCGACAACTGGCGCGAGTACTGGCAGGAGCGGGAGACGCGCCTGATCCACTTTATCGGGAAGGACAACACGGTCTTCCACACCCTGATCTGGCCGGCCGAGCTCATGGGCGTCCGGGCCGATGGGGAGGAGCCGTTCGTGCTGCCCTACGACGTGCCGGCCAACGAGTTCATGAACCTCGAGGTCGTCGTGGACGGCGAGCGGCGGGCGGTCCAGATGTCCACGAGCCGCAACCTGGCCGTGTGGCTGCACGAGGCGCTGGACCGCTTCCCGGCCGACCCCCTGCGCTTCTACCTGGCCTCGAACCTGCCGGAGACCGGCGACGTGGCCTTCTCGTGGCGAGACTTCGGGAGCCGGGTGAACTCCGACCTCATCGGCAACCTCGGCAACTACATAAACCGCGTCCTCTCCTTCGCCGAGAAGTACGCGGACGGCGAGATGAACCGGCCCCCGGAGCTCCCCGACGACGCGAGGGCCGTCTTTGAGGACTTCAAGGAGCTCGAGCGGCGCTACGAGGAGCGGATGCTCGCCCCGAAGCCGCGCGAGGCCCTCGGCGAGTTGCTCGCCATGGGGCGGCGGGCAAACCGCTTCTTCGACGCGTCGGCCCCGTGGAAGACCCGCAAGGACGACCCGGAGCGCGCCCGCGCGACGCTCTACGTCTGCTCCGTCCTGCTCGGCTCCATCGCCTACCACGCCGCCCCCTACGTTCCAGACGCCATAGGGCGGCTCGAGGATTTCTTCGACGGCCCCATAGCCCGGGTCTCCGACCTCGGGGAGCTGCCCGAAGGTTACCGCGTTACCGGGGCGAAGCCGCTGTTCGGGAGGATCGAAGACGACGACGTCCTCGCCGCCGAGGCGCGCCTCTCCCGCGCCGTCCGCGGGGAGTAGCCCGGCCGCCCCGATTTCTTACCGCCGTTCGGGGTTCACCGCCGACCCCGGTAGGGACGCGCTAGCGGGGCGCGGGTTTTGGCGGGCGGCCCGTGGCGGACACCCGGAGGGCGAGGGCGGCTATGACCAGACCGGCCGCGGCTATGGTGAGGAGCGCGGTCCGCAGGCCCGCGAGCTCCGCGAGGCCGCCGACCATGACGGGGCCGAGCAGGAACCCGCCGTAGCCTAGGGTGGTGACCACGGAGACGGCGGCGCCCGTCCCTGCGGGGGCCACGTCCCCGGCCATGGAGAAGGCTATCGGGGCGACCGCGGCGAGGGAGAGGCCCACGATCAAGAACCCCGCGACGACCAGCCCGGGCTCGCGCGTGGCGAGCGCGAGGCCCATCCCGACGGCTGTGAAGAGGCCCGCGCCCAGAAGCGTGACCCTGTTGCCGAAGAGGCGCACCGCGCCCGCGGTCCCGAGCCTGCCCACGGCCATCGCCGCGTAGAAGACG
>JAUJMB010000228.1 GCA_030447045.1 Rubrobacteraceae bacterium
CGGTGACGCTCTGCAGGAAGCCCCCGACGGCCGCGCTCGCGCCGCCGCCCATCTGGACCTTCTCGATCTCCTGGGCGGCGATGCCCGCGATCTGGCTGACCACCGCGTCGCCTATCTTGGTTACGCCTTTGTCGCTCTGCAACGGTCCTGCCTGCTCGCCCTGCCCGCTTCCACTCTGTGCGGTCATACTGCGTCCTTTCCCCTGCCCTACAAAGACTACCGGTTCTGCCTACCCTCCCCGGTGCCTTCCTAAACTACCCGCATCCCGCACGAGATCCCGCGGAACCGGCCGAGAAGGACCGGGGCGCAGACGCCCGTTCGGCGTGGCGCCCGGGGCGACGGACGGTTAGAGTAACGGCCGGCGGATCCAGCCTATTACCCGAACACCCGAGGGAGGCGCCATGGCCCACGAACGTCTGCTCGAAGGGGTATCTTCGAGGATCGTCGACACCGCGAGGCTCCGCACCCACCTCCTGGAGGGCGGGCCCGGGGACGGCGAGCCGATCCTCTTCGTCCACGGCAACGCCTCGAGCGGACGCTTCTTCGAGGAGACCCTGGCCGCGCTGCCGGGCCACCGGGGGCTCGCCCCCGACCTTCGCGGGTTCGGCGGCTCCGAGACGAGGCCGCTCGACGCGACCAGGGGCGTGGCCGACTTCTCGGACGACCTCGGCGCGCTCGTCGAGGCCATCGGCCTCGCCGCGCGTCCCCTCCACCTCGTCGGCTGGTCGGCCGGCGGGCCGGTGGCGATGGGCTACGCGATGGATCACCCGGAGGCGGTCGCCTCGCTCGTCCTCGTCAACCCGATGAGCCCCTACGGGTTCGGCGGCACGAAGGACGAGTCGGGGACGCCCTGCTGGCCCGACTTCGCCGGCTCCGGTGGCGGGACCGCGAACCCCGAGTTCGTCGGGCGCCTCTCGGCCAAGGACAGGAGCGGGGACGACCCCAACTCCCCGAGAAACGTCATGAACAACTTCTACTTCGCCCGGCCCTTCAAGGCCCCGCCCGAACGCGAGGAGGCTCTCCTCTCCTCTGTCCTCTCCACCGAGACCGGCGACGACAACTACCCGGGCGACACGACCATATCGCGGAACTGGCCCGGCGTGGCCCCCGGCAGGCGGGGCATGAACAACGCCATCTCGCCGAAGTACTGCGACGTCTCCGGCTTCGCCCGCATAGACCCGAAGCCGCCCGTGCTCTGGATCAGGGGCTCGGCCGACACGATAGTCTCCGACGCCTCCTTCCTGGACTTCGGCACCCTGGGCAGGATGAAGTACGTACCAGGTTGGCCCGGCGAAGAGGCCTTCCCCTCCCAGCCCATGGTCTCGCAGACGAGGGCCGTGCTCGAAGACTACGCCGCATCCGGCGGCTCCTACCGCGAACAGGTGCTCCGGGGCTGCGGCCACACCCCGCACGTCGAGAGGCCAAGAGATTTCCGGAGGCTCCTCTTCGGTTTTGTCGGCGACCCGCGCTGATCCGCGGGGCGGCCCCGGACGGGACCGTGGACTGCGCCGCGTCCTCTCTCCCGCTGGTCGCTCTCCGTCGCTAGTGTCCGGCCGCCTGCCACGCTTCGATGGCGTCTATCGGGTAGACCAGCATGACGACGTTCAGGAGCAGGCCGTCCCTGATCCAGACCGCGAGCGCCACCTCTACGGCCGCGAAGACCGCCAGCGCCCGGCGGAACCCCAGACGCCTGGCCAGCGCGAAGCCGAGCGCGCAGGCCAGCACGTCGCCGGCCGAGTTGACCACCGTGTCCCCGTGGTAGCCGAACGCGGCCGTCCCCTCGCGGTAGCGTCGGATCACGAACTCCGAGTTCTCGACCACCTCCCACAAGACCTCGGCGGAGACCGCCATCCACAGCCGCCACACCACCGGCGCCCGCGGCGCCAGCAACGCCGCGAGCCCGCAGAGCACGAACCCGTGGAGCAGGTGGGTAAAGCTCGCCGGGTCCAGCAGGTGCTGGGAGGTGTTGCTCCCCCAGTACTCGCTCGTCCACGGCAGGACGTAGCCGCAGGAGCAGTACCACAGTCGGCCCTGCTCGCGGAGCCCGTACACCCCGCCGGCCAGGACCGCGGCCATCGCGAACCACGGCAACGTCCCTCTCAACTTGCGGGCCTCCGAGGTCTCTCCGGGGCGGCGCCGTGGGTCAGACCGCGCCGCGCAGCACGCGCTCAAGGCCCTCTACAGACGCCTTCCCCACGACCACCCCGTTCCGGCAGCGCGCCGCCCACCCTTTCGCCCCTTACAACAAATGCATCATAGCAAAGGAGAGAGGCCCGGCCCATCCCGGAATCGGGCAAAGAAGAGGCCCCGTCAGGAGTCTTCTCGGAACCCCTCCAGCGTGCGCACGAGCACCCTCACCTGTCGCACAGTCTCAGCCGCTTCCACCTTCATTCTCACCCCCCGCTCCCCGCCTTCTCGGCCTCAGCCTCGAGCGCCGGGCGCACGCAACCGAACTCCTCTTCGAGTTGTCCGACCAACGCCGGGGCGCGGGAGAGGTTCTCCGTCTCGCCCGCCTTTTGGAGCTCCAGGCAGACGGCGGACATCTTCTCGGCACCCATGCTGGCGGAGATCCCCTTGAGGGTGTCCAAGTGGCCATTCCTCGGTGGCCGAGTGGCCACCGTTCTTCTCGGCCGTTCGACGCCAAGACCGATGGGTGCGTCCGGACCGGGGCCATGCGAACTTCGGAGGACCCCCTCGGGGCGAAGTTCGGAGAACGCCCCTTCCAGAGACTGTCTGGAAAATGCCCGAGGGCTTCTCAACGGCGGGCCTTTGGCAGCAAGAAGTGGCCGAATCCGGGGTCCTTCGTCCCCTCCTGGCGGCCCTCGGAGCCTCGATTCGGGCTCCATTCCGATTTTCCAGACAGTCTCTCCACGCACTCCGGTGAATAAGGACGGTCCCCCCGCCTTCTTCGGTTACCCTCGAACCCTTAGGGTTGTCCAACGGGTAGCGTAACGATGAACGCAGCTCCCTGACCGGACGAGCTACTGGCGGTGATCTCGCCGCCGTGGCGCTCCACTACCTTGCGGCAGATCGCCAGGCCCATGCCCATCCCCTCGTAGGCCTCCCGCCCGTGCAGCCTCTCGAAGGGCACGAAGATGCGCGACAGGTGGCTCTCGTCGAAGCCTATGCCGTTGTCCTCCACGACCAGGCGACAACGCGGGGGCCGGCCGCCGTTGGTCGAGGCCCCGTTCTCGGGCGCGCCGTAGACCTTCACGACCGGCGGCACGTCGTCCTTGTGGAACTTGAGGGCGTTGC
>JAUJMB010000229.1 GCA_030447045.1 Rubrobacteraceae bacterium
TCCCTCCACCGCTCTCGATGCGAGTTCGCGCTACGCAGGGATGCTAAACAAGCGGGGGCCCGCCGTCAAGGGCGCCCGTTATCGACGGACGAAGGGGAAGCGCACGGCGACCCAGGCGTTCTGGTACCGGTCCAGTCCCAGCCGGCGGGCGGCGGCCGGCGTGAGGTCCACGCCGGCGGGGTTGAGCACCTCCCTGCCGAACTCGTCCTCGCCCTGGTTGTAGTTGTTGTAGTAGGCCGCGCGCGCCTCGGGTACGCAGCGGCGCAGGTCCTTCCACATGTCGCGGTTCTTGCCGGACCTCCAGTAGTTGTCGTAGGTGTTCCAGGGGCCAACCTCCTTGATGCGGGGCCGGATGGAGCGCTTCCCGCGGATGATCGGCACCTCCGGCCGGTCGCCGAACTTGAGCTCCCGGTGTGGCAGGGCCGCCTCGAAGCGGGTGTAGCCTTTGTACTGCGTGGCGAAGATCCTGTCGCACACGAGCGTGCGCCCCCCTTTGGCTTCTACCACCCGCCCGGAGCCGTCCTCGGAGGCCTCGGCCACCTCATCCTGCCAACGCTCGTCCACCCATTCGGCGAGGCGGTCGCGCTCTGCCTCGGGCAGGAGCGCAGCGATGTCGTCCTTCGTCTCCTCCACGGCGGAGGTGACGGTCTCGTCGTAGTCGGAGGCGGCTATCTTGCCCGAGATCTCCTCGTCGGAGAGCGAGCGGTTGGCGGCGACGATCTTCTCGCTCTCGGCGTGCTCCTCGGCGAGCCGCTCGTTCTCCGCGCGCACGACGGAGAGGGCCTCCCCAATCTCCCGGTCGTCGAGGCCGAACGTCTCCCTGAAGTCCTGGACGTTCTCCCTCTCGGAGAGAAGGACGGAGATCACGGGCTTCTTCGTATCCGAGTAGGCGGAGTACTCCTGCCCCCCGGCACCCCCCGCCGACGCCAGACCTCCGGCCACGCACAGCGCAAGACACGGTGCCACGAGCCGTCTTCCGCGTCCTCCGGAACCTAGCGATACCACCAAACGCCCGAGCGGACGCGCAAACAGCGATCTCATGGAGCCCCCCTCCACGCCACCAACCTAACATGGAAATGTTAACCGCAGATCACCCACCGGTCAAAGTACCCGGGGTGCCGGACAGGGTCCCCGCCTCATACAGACAGAGGAAGGATGCCCCGTCCGGGGCTGCGCTTCCTCAATAAGCGCGGGCGAAGACGGCCGTCTTGCCGGGTCGTCCGGAGACGAGGTCCTCGCCCTCCTGGCGCTCGAAGGGAAGGAGGCGGATGGTTGCCTTGGTCTCTTCCTTTATCTTCCCTTCGGTCTCGTCGGTGCCGTCCCACGGGGCGACGACGAAGCCGCGCTTCTCGGCGATGATCTCCTTGAACTCGTCGTAGCTCTCGGCCTGGCGCGTGTTCTCGTGGCGGAAGGCGGCGGCCTGGCGGAGCATGTTCTCCTGGATCTCCTCCATGAGCTCTCGCAGACGGCCGGGCAGCTCCTTGCGGTCCACGAACTCCTTCTCCCGGGTGTCGCGGCGCACGAGGACGGCCTGGCCCTTCTCGATGTCCTTCGGCCCGAGCTCGACACGCACCGGCACGCCGCGCAACTCGTGCTCGTTGAACTTCCAGCCCGGCGAGTGCTCCTCGTCGAGGTCGACCTCCACGCGCAGGCCCGCGTCCTTTAGCTCGGCGTAGAGGACTTCGGCCTCGCGGCGCACCTCGCCCTTGTTGTTGCCGCGCCAGATCGGGACGACCACCGCCTGCGTCGGCGCTAGCCTGGGCGGCAGCTTCAGGCCCCGGTCGTCGCCGTGGACCAGGATCAGGCCGCCGATGGTCCTCGTCGAGAACCCCCACGACGTCTGGTACGGATGCACCCGCTCCTGCTGCTCATCCAGAAACGTGATGTCGAAGGCCTTGGCGAAGTTCTGGCCGAGGTCGTGGCTCGTCGCGGCCTGCAGGGCCCGCCCGTCGCCCATAAGCGCCTCGCACGTGAAAGTCTCGACGGCGCCGGCGAACCGCTCGGAGGGGCTCTTCATGCCCGTCAGCACGGGTATCGCCATCGCCTCGTGGAAGCAGTCCTGGTAGACGTTCAGCATCTGCAGGGTCTCGGCGCGGGCCTCCTCGGCGGTGGCGTGGACCGTGTGGCCCTCCTGCCAGAGAAACTCCGAGCTTCGCAGGAAGGGCCGCGTCACCTTCTCCCAGCGCAGGACGTTGCACCACTGGTTTATGAGGATGGGGAGATCCCTGTAGCTCTGGATCCAGTTCTTGTAGAAGTCGCAGATGATGCTCTCGCTCGTCGGCCTTATGGCGAGCCGCTCCTCCAGCTCCTCCCTTCCCCCTATCGTCACCCACGCGAGCTCGGGATCGAAGCCCTCGACGTGCTCGGCCTCTTTTTTAAGGTAGCTCTCGGGGATGAGGAGCGGGAAGTAGGCGTTCTTGTGCCCGGTCGCCTTGAAGCGGTCGTCGAGGTCGCGCTGGATGCGCTCCCAGATCTCGAACCCGTAGGGCCGTATGGCGAACGTCCCCCGCACAGGCCCGTAGTCCGCCAGCTTCGCCATCCTGACGAGCTGCAGGTACCACTTGCTCGGGTCCTCGCTCTTCTTCGTGAGCTTCTCGACCGCCTCGGCCACGCGACCGCTCCCTTCCTGATGCAAACGCGAACAGGAGAAGAGTATAGCGTCCGGCCCACCCGCTATTGCCCCGTGCCGCTAGCGGAGGGTAACGCGAGCCCCCGGAAGAACCCCCCGCACGCCTGCGGTCTACTCGACCCCGAAGACGCCGGCCGAAACCTTTTCCGGAGATCCCAATCCGCCTGCGCATCGCGAAGATCCGGGGCAGGCGCCTCCACCCCCTAGCGCATCGCCGGTTCCAGCCTCTCCTTGCCGACGTACGGCACGAGCGCCTCGGGAAGCTTTACGGAGCCGTCCTCTTGCTGGTAGATCTCCAGGAGGGCGATCAGGGCGCGGCTCATGGCGAGGGCCGTGCCGTTGAGGGTGTGGAGCAGTTGGGGGCGTCCGCCCTCCTTGCGGTAGCGGATGCGGAGGCGGCGGGCCTGGTAGTCGGTGGTGTTGGAGGTGCTGGTGACCTCGCCAAAATCGTCGCGGCCCGGCATCCAGGCCTCGAGGTCGTACTTGCGGTACGCGGCGCCGCCGAGGTCGCCGGTGCAGATGTCCACGACGCGGTAAGGGAGGCCGAGGCCCTGAAAGATCCTCTCCTCTATCTCGACCATCTCGTCGTGGATGGCCTCGGAGCCCTCCG
>JAUJMB010000230.1 GCA_030447045.1 Rubrobacteraceae bacterium
CCACTGGAAGAGCGTGGCCCGCACGGGCGAGCTCTTCGTCAAGGAGTTCTCCCTCGAAGCCCCGCGCCGCCACACGGTCGCGTTGGACCTCAGGCGGGAGGGCGTGAGGGTCAACGAGGACGAGGTAGAGGACGCCGTCTCCGCCGCCGCCTCCGTGCTGCGGCACCTGGACCGCGAGCGTCTGCCCATGCGCCTCCTCTGCGCGAACGCGGCCGCCGACGCCACGCCCTTCGGCGGTGAGGACGCCCCCTACCTGCAGGCGATGAGGCTCCTTGCCTCCGTCCGGGCCGACGGGGCGCGGCTCCTCTCCGAGGTCCTGCTCGAAGGCCGCGGCTCTTTAGGCGAGGGCGTCGTCCTCGTAACGCGCACCCGTGATGCGGGGCTGCCCGTCGCCGTCCGCTCCCTGCGCAACGCCGGCCTCTCGGTCGTCGTGGTGGCGCTCGCGTCCCACACCTACCGCACGCCCCCGGGCACGGGGGGAACATCGCAGGGGCGCGGGGAGGAGTTCGCCCGGTCGCTGCGGCTGCTGGAGGCCGCCGGGGCCACGGTGCGCGTGGTCACGCGTGAGGAGGGTGTCGCCGGCCTCTCCGGGGGGCGGAGGGCTACGAAGGTGGGGGGGAGCGGGTGAAGTACTGGCTCTACGCGGCCGTGCTCGTGACGGGGGCGGCCTTCTCGATCCTGTTTACCGGCGAGGTGTATATGGAGCCCGAGACGGGCTTCGGGAACCTCTCGGTGGTCTCGATCATCGCCGGGGAGCGGGCCTTTCTGCCCCTGCTCTTCGCGGCGGCCGTGGGGGCTTTCGTGGGGTCCGCGGGGCGGTGGCGCTTCGTCCTGCTCGTGCCGGCGGGGGCCGTCTACACCATAATCGCCGTCTATGGGATGCCGCCGGTCTTCTCCCCCGACGAGTGGCGCCCTTTCGGGTACAGGATCGGCAACGACGTCATCGACGCGGCGCTGGTGATGTACGCCCAGCCCGTGCCCTACGACCTGGCGCCCGGCATCTTCGTCATGACCCTGCCGGCGGTCGTGATCCTCTCCGCCTTCGCCACCTCGGTGACGCTCCACGAGGGGAGCCCGGTCCTCTCGGTGGCGGTGCTAGGTCTTACCATAGGCGTGCTCTCGACGGTCGCCTTCGAGGACGGGGCCGGCCCGTTCTTCGCCCTCTTCCTGGCGTGCGCCGTCGGCCTCCTGCTCTCGGCGGGCACCGTCGGGGAGGAGGGGCCGGGGCGGGCGGCCTTCGTGGCGGGGACGGCCGTGGTGGCGCTCGCGCTGCTCGTGCCGCGGCTTCCCCTGAGCGACGCCACCGTCAGCCCCGGCATGATCGACTGGACCCGCATCGGCACCGGCGGCACCTCGCGGCTGGACGTGCAGGCCGACGTCGGGGACTACCTGGAGTCCGGCAGGGACGCCGAGCTGCTGAGGGTGCGCAGCGAGGAGCCCCTCCTGTGGCGCGGGGGGACGCTCGACTCCTTCGACGGCGTCCGCTGGTCGGACACCACGAGCCCCGTCGAGGACGACGGGGTCGAGCTCGACCCCGCCATCCCGACCCGGATCGTGGAGCAGGAGGTCGAGGTGCTGAACGCCAAGACCGACGTCCTCTTCGGCGGCTACGAGATCGTGGACACCGACCGCTTCGACGCCGACCGGAACTCGGACTCCTCTTGGTCGGTGGACGAGCCGTTCGAGGAGGGCACCACCTACGAGGTCCTCTCCGCGATCCCGCAGCCCACCGAGGAACAACTCCAAGCCGCCGGCACCGCCTACCCGGCGTCCGTCGGGGGGAAGTTCCTGGAGCTTCCGCCCAGTACGCCCGGGGTCGTCGCCGAGACCGCCCGGAAGATAGAGGGGGACTACGACACCGAGACGCCCTACGACGCGGCGCGGGCGGTCGAGCGGTACCTGATCTACGACGGCGGCTTCGTCTACAACCTGGACGTGAGCTACCGCCGCGCCGACAAGGCCGTGGAGGAGTTCCTGGGCGACAGCAAGGAGGGCTTCTGCACCCAGTTCGCGACCTCGATGGCCCTGATCCTGCGCGAGATGGGCATCCCCTCGCGCGTCGTCTACGGCGCCACCACCGGCGAGGAGGTGGACGACGGGGAGTACGTCGTTACGGGGTCGAACATGCACACCTGGGTCGAGGTCTACTTCCCCGGCGTCGGCTGGTACCCGTTCAACCCGACCCCCGGCTTCTCGATGCCGTCGACCATGGAGGCGAACGCCCCGAGGCCAGACATACCCATCCCCTCGACCATCGGTGGCCCCGAGGAGGGCCGCCTGGCCCAGCGGCGCTCGCCGGCGGAGCTGGGCCAGACCCCAGCGCAGAGGCAGCAGGAGGCCGCGCAGCAGAACGAGGAAGCCGCCTCGACCCCGAGCGAGGACCGTGGCCCCGCATGGCCGGTCTTCGTCGGCCTGCCGGCGTTGCTGCTCGCCCTGGTCCCGCTCTCCAAGAGGGTTCTCGCCGCCCGCGGCAGGCCGGAAGACCTCTACGGGGACCTCTCCGGGCGCCTGCGCGACGTCCTGCGCCCCAACACGGCCGCCGTGGCGGACTCGCCGGCCCTCACCCCGACCGAGCGGCTGCTGCTGCTCGCGGGCGCCGCCGGCGTGGACGAGGGGCCCGTCCTCCGCTTCGCCCGGGCCTACACGGACCACCTGTACTCCGCGGGCGGGGCCGCCGGGGGGCTCGGTCCCGCGTACCGCCACGCCCTCGAGGCCTACGGGAAGCTGCCGTCGTGGAAGCGGGCGCTCGCCGCCCTCAACCCGGGCTCGCTCCTCGCGCGGGCTGGCAGGGGCCTCGCCTCGGGGCGGGTGCGGGCCGGCAAGGCGCTGCGGGGCGGGTATCGCGCGCTGCTCCGCCGGAGGGGGCGTTGAAGTATACGGTGGGGGGTGTAATAATCCGGCCACAAACCATCCCCCTACAGCACGGGAGGTGCTGATGCAACAGCACGAACAGACCACCATCGTTAGCATTACCGACAACGCTGCGGAGAAGGTCAAGAGCCTCATGGCGCAGGAGGGCGAGGAGGATCTCGCGCTCCGCATCGGCGTCAGGCCCGGCGGCTGCTCCGGCTTCCAGTACAACATCTACTTCGACGACGAGATCGCCGCCGACGACGAGGTCTTCGAGACCAAGGGCGTCAAGCTCGCCATCGACGCCATGAGCGTCCCCTACATCATGGGCAGCGAGTTCGACTACGTCGACGGCCTCATGGGCGCCGGCTTCGCCGTCAACAACCCG
>JAUJMB010000231.1 GCA_030447045.1 Rubrobacteraceae bacterium
TTCCAGTTCTTCAACCTCATACCGACGCTCTCGGCGGAGGAGAACGTGCTCCTGCCGGTCTTGATCTCCGGCAAGAAGCCGGGCAGGTACGAGAAGCGCCTCGACGAGCTGCTCGACCTGGTCGGCCTCACGGGCCGCCGCTCGCACCGCCCCGACGAGCTCTCCGGCGGCGAGCAGCAGCGGGTCGCCATAGCCCGCGCCCTCATACGCTTTCCTGACATCATCCTCGCCGACGAGCCGACCGGCAACCTGGACTCCAAAACCGGCGCCGAGGTGCTCGGCCTGCTCAAGGAGTCCGCGGCCCGCTACGAGCAGACCATCCTCATGGTGACCCACGACCCGCGCGCCGCCTCCGCCGCCGACCGCGCCGTCTTTCTCTCGGACGGCCGCGTCGTGGACGAGGCCCACAACCCGAACCCCGACGACATCTTGGAGCGCATCAGGACGCTCGAGTCTCCCGGCTGAGATGGCGCCCAGGTACCTCTTCCGCCAGATGGACGACGCGGATGCGCGCGAGGTATCGGGCTGGCGCTACGAGCCGCCCTACGACTTCTACGACGCGGCCGCCGACCCCGACGACCTCGCGGAGCTTCTCGACCCCCAACGCAGGAGAGGCGTGTACTTCTCGGCGCTGGACTGGGAGAACGGCCTCGTCGGGTTCTTCGGGTTCGAGAAGCTGGACCAGACGGTGGACGTCGGCCTGGGGCTGAGGCCGGACCTCACGGGGAGGGGCCTCGGGGCGGAGTTGGTTCTGTCGGGGCTCGCGTTCGCGAGGGAACGGTTCTCGCCGCGGCGTTTCACGCTCTCCGTCGCGGCTTTCAACAAGCGTGCGATCGGCGTCTACGAGCGGGCCGGATTCCGCGGGAGCGGGGTCTACCTGCACGAGACCAACGGCGGCGAGCACGAGTTCTTGCGCATGGAGCGCCGGGCGTGAGGAGGGCCTCGGAGGGGGCGGTTCGCGGGGCCTGGTCCGGCTCCGGTCAGATCGTGGTGCCGACCACCAGGAAGAAGAGGAAGAGGATCAGGAGGCCGAGGAAGATCAGGCCGTTGGATACGGTCCCGAGAACGGCGTACAGCCTGCCGCGGTGCTTCTGCACCAGGCCGGCTATGCCGAGCGCGGCGCCGAGAAGGTACAGCAGCGGCGTGGCCGCCAGGCCGAAGCCCGCGACCCCGAGCACGCCCGCGGTCCCGGGCGATTCTTCGAGGTTGCGCTGCACGTCCTCGGGCGTGACGGACTGCGGGTCGGCTCCCTCGAGCAGCCGCCCCCCGGCGTTGAAGATCACCACGAGCAGCACGACGAACAGCGCCGTGGTCAGGATGGCGATGACGAGGGACGCTATCCCGAGCCGCGAGTGCCCGCTGCGCTCTGCGGTGACCCTCGTCGGCCCGCCGTGCTCTTCCACCCATCCTCCCCACATACACGCTTCCACTACGGCCGCGCCTAGGTTAGCACGCCGCGCGGTGGTCTCCCCGTGAAGCTCCGGCGGTTCTCGGGCCTCAGCCTGCGCAACCTGCGGGCCAGGGTTCAGCGCACGCTGCTCACGGCCGTCGGCATCGTGCTTGGGGTGGGTATCGTCTTCGGGGTGCTGACGCTCTCGGGCACAATGTCCGGCACCTTCCAGGAGCTCTTCTCCCGCGCCTACGGGTCGGCCGACCTCACCGTTACCGCGGCCGGCGGCTCCGGCGGGTTCGACGAGGGGACGGTCGATAGGATCAGGGGCACGGAAGGCGTCCGCTCGGCGGCGCCCCGGTACTCCGTGGCGGCCTCCCTCGTCCTCGACCGGAAGACCGAGGAGGGCCTGCCGGAGGTCCAGAGCATGCGCCTCTTCGGGGTCGAGCCGGAGTCCGCGGAGCTCGCGACCGGCTTCGAGCTCACGGACGGGAGGTTCCCCAGGAGCGGGCGGGAGCTCACCGTCGACGGCGCCGCGGCGGAGGGCGCGGGGTTGAAGATCGGGGACGAGGTGACGCTCGGCACCCCGGCCGGCCCGCGGGAGGCTGAGGTCGTCGGGCTGCTCAGGATACCGGGCGGGTCGTTCGGCGGGGTCGCCTTCGGGATGGCGCCGCTGCCCTTCGTCCAGGAGGCCTTCGACAAGCCAGGCCAGGTCTCGGGCATCGCCGTGGAGGCTGAGGAGGGGGTCCCGGTCGGGGAGCTGCGGGGGCAGCTGGAGAAAGAACTTGGGGAAGGATTGCAGGCCGAGAGAAGCGAGACGAGGACGCGGGAGATCACGGGCCAGCTGCAGGGGTTCAGGCTGGCGCTCTTGTTCTTCGCGGGGACGGCGCTCTTCGTCGGGGCGTTCCTGGTCTTCAACGCGCTCTCGATGACCGTGCTGGAGCGGACGCGGGAGCTCGGGATGCTCAGGGCCTTAGGGTCCACTCGGGCCATGATCGCCCGCTCGGTGATCCTGGAGGCGGCACTCCTCGGGGCCTTCGGCTCCGCGCTCGGGGTGCTTTTCGGGTACGGGATGGCCAAGGGGCTCGTCTACCTGTTCGGGCGGGCCTTCCTGTTCGAGATCACGACGCTCATCCTCTCCCCCTTCGCCCTCGTCTCCGCCGTCTGCGTCGGCATGGTCGTGACGGTGGTCGCCGCCCTCTACCCGGCGCTGCGGGCCGGCAGGGTCAGCCCCGTGGAGGCGATGCGCTCGCGCTCCGGCGGCGGAGGACGACGCAAGGCGTCCGTTCTCGGGCCCGTGCTAGGGGTCGTCCTCGTAGGCGTCGGGGTGCCCTGGATCTACTACCTCGCCAAGAACCTCTCCGCGAACCTCGACGGCCTCGTCTACGCCTCGGGTATAGCCGGGGTAATAGCGGCCTTTCTCGGGGTCTCGCTCCTGATACCGGTCCTGGTGCGGCCCCTCGCCGCGCTCTTCTCACCGGTTTTAAGGCTCCTGTTCGGGGTCGAGGGAAGGATGGCGGCGGCGAACGCGACCAGGAACCGGGGGAGGACGGCGCTCACCGCGTCGGCGCTCATGGTCGGCATCTCGCTCGTGGTGGCGTTCTCGGCGCTCGGGGGGAGCCTGCTGAGCTCGATCCGGGACTACCTCGACGACTCTTTAGGCAGCGACTACGTCGTTCAGCCCACAGACCAGGCCTCCGACGCCGGCTTCTCGGCCGACCTGCCCCGGAAGATCGGGGCCGTGGAGGGCGTCGAGCGGACGACGAGCATCGTCTCCACCTTCCGCCGCAGCGGCGAGAAGGTGGACATCGTCTTCGGGGTGGACGAGAACTACCCCGAGATCTTCCG
>JAUJMB010000232.1 GCA_030447045.1 Rubrobacteraceae bacterium
CGGAGGGCGAGGCCCCGGATCTCGCTCTCCGCGTGCGCGTCGGCCCGCATCTCGATGATGTGCCTGAGGGCCCTGACGTTCCCCGTGAAGACCATCGGCGCCTCGGTCTCGTTGGGCAGGAGGCTGCGCGCCGTCTGCTGCACCTTCTTCCTGGCGTCGGTCTTCTGGTCGGCCGAGAGCATGGCGTGGCCTTCGCCCTGCCGTTCCAGCAAACGCTCCGCCATCTCCCCGTACCCGGCGGCGGCCCGGTCGGCCCGCTCCTCGAAGAGCCGGTGCAGCTCTTCGTCATCCTGGTACTCCGGCCGCTCCACGAACCGCAGCACCGCCCCCGAGACGTAGCGCTGCGAGATCTGGGAGAAACCGGCCCCCGCCCTGTGGCGCACGAGCTCGTGGGTGACGCTGCGGCTTATCCCGTAAAGCAGGAAGCTGAAGTTCGCGTGCTCGAGCACGGAGCCGTGCCCGGCGCCCGTCAGCCGCCCGAAGTACGAGGCGGCGTTCTCGTTGGTGGTGCGCCTGGGGCCGAAGGAAGCGTAGCAGAGCTGGCCCGCCGTCTTGCAGAGTTGGGAGGAGTCGGGAAGCTCCGTAGGGTCGTCGAGGTACGCGGGGAACCCGAGGTCGGGGTCGAAGCCCTCGAGAAAGCCGCCGAGCCCCCGGACGTTGGTCTGCGGCTTCGCGAGGACGACGACGCCCGGGGTCTTGAGGTAGGCGGTCCCCGCTGCGGTGCGGTAGACCGGGGCGTGGATGGCGGGGAAACCGTCCCGGACGGCCCCGCCCAGATCTTCGAAAAGCTCTCCTGCGCGCGCTGCGCTGCGCTCGGTGGTCTCCAACGGGCTCCCTTCTGCGGCTCCTATCATTAGCAAGGTTAGCCCATTTTTCGGGGTGTTGCCGTGCCAGAGACCGAACGACCGGCGCCGGCGGAACCCCGTCTCCTGGGGTGCGGCGCCGGGATCCTTCTCTCCCCCGCGGCCGCCGTCGCGCCGGCCACAAACGCCCTGCGCTGGCGCAGGGCGTTTGTGGCCGCAGAGCTCCCGGGCCAGATTCATCCCGTGCCCCGGCCGAGGCCCGGCAGCGAGCGCCTCGTTAGACGGAAGACCAGGCCCGGGTTCGCCCTCTAAAGGCCTCTTCCCGCGCCTGACGAGATGGTTCGAAACGAGCAGCGTGGCCGCACGGCGGCCATGCTCCTGTGACGCCGGATCGGTCTTCTGCCCGAGCCCCACAGCGCGAGACCCGGGGCCCAGCCGCGGTCGCCCGGAGGCCCGGCCTCCCCGACCTGCCCAAGTCTTCGAACAGAAACCCGCCTTGGCCCCGTTGCGTACGGAACGATTCCGGCCGGGCAGGCGTCGGCGGCGCCCTGCTTGTAATCCGTCGACGCGGCCCGGGGCGCCGTCCTCGTGTAAAGTACCGTGGGCATACTATTTTAGACTCGATCTCTGAGGCGGAAGATGGAAGTTTTCGATGTCGGGGTGATCGGCACGGGGTACGTCGGCCTGGTGACGGGCGCTTGCATGGCGCACGTCGGGCACCGGGCCACGTGCGTGGACAAGGACGAGGAGCGCGTCGCGGACCTCTCCGCCGGGCGCGTTCCCATATACGAGCCCGGCCTGGAGGAGTTGTTGACGCGCAACGCCCGCGAGGGGCGGCTCTCGTTCGTCGGCTCCGGGGGGTTGTATGGGGTCGTCCGGGGATCGGACGTGGTCTTTGTCGCGGTCAACACGCCGCAGGGCGAGGACGGCTCGGCCGACCTCTCCGGGGTGGCTGCGGTGGCGCGGGCCATCGGGCGGGCGCTCGCGCAGAGCGCGCCTGGCAGAGAACGGCCGCTCGTGGTGGTCAACAAGAGCACCGTGCCGGTGGGCTCAGGAGACTACGTCTCGATGCTCATCGGGGAGGGCGCCGGCGGGGGCGTGGTCGAGGGCGTGGACTTCCAGGTCGTCTCCAACCCGGAGTTTCTGAGGGAGGGGAGCGCCGTCCACGATTCCCTGTTTCCCGACAGGATCGTCGTGGGCGCCGACGCGCGCGAGGCCCTCGACCGGCTGTGGGCGCTCTACGAGCCCATCATCCAGCAGACCTTCCCGACAGGGCTCGACCCCCGCCCGAAGACCGCCGTGCCCTTCGTGACGACCGATCTGGCGAGCGCGGAGATGATCAAGTACGCCGCGAACGCGTTCCTGGCGACCAAGATCAGCTTTATCAACGAGATCTCCAACATCTGCGAGCTGGTGGGGGCCAACGTCTCGAGCGTCGCCCACGGCATGGGGCTCGACGCGCGCATCGGGCCCCGCTTCCTGGGGGCCGGGCTCGGGTGGGGCGGCTCCTGCTTCCCGAAGGACGTCGCCGCCCTGCGCTCCATCGCCCGCGAGTACGACCACGAGCCCCTCATCCTCGACGCCACCGTCGCCGTCAACGAGCGGCAGCGGCGGCGCGTGATCTCCAAGCTCCAGCGCGACCTGCGCACCCTGAAGGGCAAGCGCGTAACCCTCCTCGGGCTCTCGTTCAAGCCGAACACCGACGACCTGCGCGAGGCGCCATCCCTGAAGATAGCCGAATCCCTCGTAGCCCGCGGCGCCCGCGTCACGGGCTACGACCCCGTGGCCGGCAAGGCGGCGGCCCGGCTCTCTCCGACCCTCGGGGTGGTCTTCGACCCCTACGAGGCCCTCGACGGCGCCCACGCGGCGGTCGTCGTCACGGAGTGGGATGAGATCCGGGACCTCGACCTCGGGCGCGCGGCCTCGCTCATGCAGGGGCCGAAGCTGCTCGTGGACGGCCGCAACGCGTTGGACCCCGCGGCGGCCCGCGGGGCCGGCCTCCTGTACAGAGGCTTCGGGCGTGGCTAGGGTAGGCCCTCGCGCCCTGGTAACGGGCGGGGCCGGCTTTCTCGGTAGCCACCTCTGCGAGCGGCTGCTCTCCGAGGGCTACCGCGTGGTGTGCGTGGACAACCTCAGCACCGGCTCCCTGGAGAACATCGCCCGCCTGGCGGAGGACCCGTCCTTCGAGCACGTCGGCCACGACGTCACGGCGCACATCGAGGTGCCGGGGCCCCTGGACGAGGTCTACCACCTCGCCTCGCCCGCGAGCCCCCGGGACTTCGGGCGCATCCCGATACCGATCCTCAAGGTCGGCGCCCAGGGCACGCACAACGCCCTCGGCCTCTCGCTGGCGAAGGGGGCGCGCTTCCTGCTCGCCTCGACGAGCGAGGTCTACGGCGACCCGCTCGTCCACCCGCAG
>JAUJMB010000233.1 GCA_030447045.1 Rubrobacteraceae bacterium
GCCTGCACGGTTCCGCTGGGTGGCGATGCGGCGTTGTCGGAGGATGCGGTTCGAGCGTCACGCCGAAACCGCACCTTACTTACCGGACGAGCCAGTTACTATCGCTACCCCGTCATGCGCTACGTGCGCGAAGGAACCCTATTCAAGAACAACGCGGCGGCCAGCGTGGCGTCCGTCCCTCAGAGACCCAGGTAGGAGAAGGAGTTGTCCTCGAAGAGGTTGGCCTTCCTCTTTAGCGGTTGAGGGTGGCGAGGTTCTTTGCCCCGTTTGGTCCATGATCGCCTTGTCTGGGGCACCGGCGGCGGTGGCGGCCGTGACGCCCTGCGCGCAGGGAGTGCCCCGAGTACCGCCCCGGCTCTAGTCCCGCGGCCGCCGCGCGCTTGGCGACCATGCGGGTCACGGACTCCCGGGCCATGCCGCCGCGCCTCAGGTTGCCGTAGTGCCCGACGGCGCAGAAGAGGGGGCCCGCGGCGCCCCTGCCGTTGTCCCTCAGTACCCCCATCCAGCGCCTGAGGTGCGCGACGGGGCAGGTCTCGGCGTGCTCGCCGGGCGGGATGCCCTTGAAGAGGCCGCCGGCCTGGTCGGTTTTGGAGCGCCGGAGCAGGATCACCGCCCCCGCGTCCGACAGCTCGACGTCCTCGACCAGCAGCGCGGCGAGCTCGTTGGTGCGGTAGCCGCCGGCGAGCCCCACGAGCAGGATCGCCCGATCGCGCGCCGCGGCGGGGCCATCGTCGCGCTCGAAGGCCTTGAGCACCCTCCGGACGGTGGCGCCTACCATCGGGGCCTTGCCCTCCTGGTAGGTGCCGATCTCGCGGAGGATGCCGCGGTAGGTGTTCCGGACGGCCTTCGTCTTCGTCGGGTCCTCGAGGCCCGCCTCCTGGTGGAGTTGGGCGATGGAGGCCAGGCGCCTCTGGAGCGTGGAGGCCCTGATCCCCTCGCCGCCCCGGCCGCCCCTTCCGGCGAGGTCCGCTATGTACAGGGCGACGGTCCGCGGGTCGGCGGGGATCGGCGAGAGCCCGCCGGCGTCGACCTCGCACCAGGCGGCGAAGTGCCCGAGATCGTAGCGGTAGGCCTTCACGGTGTTCGGGGCCCGGGCCCCCCGGAAGTACGCCTCCGCCTTGCGTTCGAGCCCTTCGATGGCGGCCGGCAAGGTTGCCGCCTCGCCCGGCGGCGCCGCAGGCAAGACCTCGCGCGGACCGCTCACGAGGACCTCCGGCCGAAGGTCTCGTCGAGCCACGAGAGCCGCCTCAAATCCTCCCGCAGCCACTTCGGTGGCGCGCTCCTTTGCCGCGCCCGTGGTGACCCCTTCCTCCAGGAACGGGTCGTGGCTGGTGCCGTCGCGGTAGCCGATCATCGAGTAGGGTCCGGCCATCTCTCCTCCCGCGGTTCGCGCGACCCGCAGGGTAGCGCCCTGAAACCTCGCCACAAACCCCGCGACCTATAGGGGGAACAGGCCTGGCAGACGAAAAGCATGGCCTACGTCGGCCGCGGGGAGCCGTTGCGCGCTGCGAGTCACGTGGGGTCGTGGGCGGGAGATCCGGTAGAACGCGAACGGCGCGGCCTCGTGGACAGCGGCCGATCCGGCGATCAGCCCCGGCCGCCGGATCCGGCGGACGTAGCGCATCCCCAGGCGCTCCATGACCGCGCGCGAGCGCGCGTTGTGGACCTCGGTGAAGGAGACGACCTCCTCGACGCCCAGCACCGAAAAGGCGTGGTCGAGGCCGGCGCGCCCGATCTCGGTCGCGTAACCGCGGCCCCAAGCCGCCCGCCGCAGCGCCCAGCCGATCTCCACGCGTTCCTCGCCTTCTACGACGGCCCAGGAGGGCCCGCCCCGCCCGATGGGCGCGCCGGCGGGATCCGCGTAGGCCAGCCACTTGCCGACGCCGCGGTCCCGCCACGACCGCTCCATCTCCTCGGCGAACCTCAGCGCCTGCTCCTCGCTCCAGCGCCCGGCGTACCACCGGGCGATGCCCCCGTCCCGGTGGAGATCCCAGAGCTCCGGCGCGTGCCGCGCTGCGATCGGGACCAGCCGCAGCCGCTCCGTCCGATACGCCCCTCGTGGCTCCACTCGACGATACTCTCCTGTCCCGGACCGGTCCCAACCGGCGCCCCGTTCCGCGCTCGAAGGGTACCCTTTTCCCCGCCATCGGTAATCCCGCCATGGGTCGCAGACATTATGGCGGGGTTCAGCGCCCTGCGGCCCCAGACGCCAGCGCGGGCCCCCGATCCGGGGGGTGCGCTACCCTTCGACGCGGCCGCGGAGGGGCGCAGCGGCGATCCTCGCGCGTTTCTCTGAGCCTTGTATGTTTCCTGGCGGCGTTCCGGCGCGTTTTTCATTCGATTTCGGGCCCGGTGTCGCCAACCTAGCCATTGCCGCCGCTACACATATCCGTCGGCTCTTTGGCAGGAACGAACCGCACGCTGGTAGGGTGGGAGGGTGACGACGAGTCCAGGAGGAGATCTCTTCGGCAAGCTCCGAGCGCTCGGGCTGCCCGTCGGGGACTATGCCGTCTTCGGCAGCGGCCCGCTGGCGGTACGGGGCCTCATACGGGAGTTGCGCGACCTGGACCTGGTGGCGCGCGGGGCCGCGTGGGAGCGGGCGAGGGGGTTGGGCCCGGTGCGCGCAGCGCCCGAAGGTGACCCGGTGATCTGGCTGGAAGGGGGCGCGATCGAGGTCTTCGGCGGCTGGCTTGGGGGGGACATCGACGCACTGATCGACAACGCCGAGATCATCGACGGCCTGCCCTTCGCGCGCCTGGAGGACGTGCTGGCGTTCAAGCTCTCCTACGGGCGTCCCAAGGATATCGCCCATGCCCGTCTCATAGAAGCCCATCTGCGGGGCGGCTCGCCGTAGCCCAGACACCCGAACTTCTTAGAACCCCTCTTCTGAGACTGTCCGAAAAGGGGTACGAGCAACGCTACGAGCGTGGATTTGGCCGGTATACGGAGCACGAAAAGGACCTTTGAGAGGTCTGAAGGGCTACACTACAGGGTCCACCGACCCTTTTCGGACAGTCTCTCTGCGAAAGCAGACGTAGTCGCGCGACGCTCTCTTGAATGCCGTCGCTCGTCGTACCGGAGATGGATGCCGTAGAGGGCTTACTCTCCTGTCGGAGTTTCAACTGTCGTCAAACTGTCGTCAAAAGGGTCGGAGCCGCTGCATCGACGCTGAGGGCGGCGAGGGGCTCGCCCTGGGAGCCCGTCATCATGACCACCATCTCG
>JAUJMB010000234.1:0-1405 GCA_030447045.1 Rubrobacteraceae bacterium
TCTTCCCCGCCCTGCGCGAGGACGGCCTCACCGACGAAGAACACCTGGAGACGGCGGTCGGCATCTTTCTCGAAGGGTTGCGGCCGGAGGCTTAGAGAAGGCCAGCGAAGGAGGTCCTGTCGTGGCGAAGGCGGCGGAGAACAGGGAGAGGGCAAGCGCGGGTCATGCGGGGCCCCGCGGGGCGGCCGGGGTGACGCGCACCACCTGCGCGGTCGTCGGCGGGGGGCCCGGGGGCGCGGTGCTCGCGTTGCTGCTCGCGCGGAAGGGGATCGACGTTACGCTGCTGGAGGCCCACCCGGACTTCGACAGGGAGTTCCGGGGGGACACGCTGCACCCTTCGGTCATGGAGATCATGGACCAGCTGGGGCTCGCCGACCGGCTGCTGCGGCTGCGACACAGCAAGGTGGACCGCTTCACCGTCGAGACCGACACCGGGCCCTTCACGCTGGCGAACCTCTCCCGCCTGGGGACGAAGTTCCCCTACATCACCATCATGCCCCAGACGAGCTTTCTGGAGTTCGTCGTCGGCGAGGCGGAGAAGTACCCGAGCTTCCGGGTCGTGATGGGGGCGCGGGTGCGCGAGCTCGTCGAGGAGGGTGGCGTGGTGCGGGGCGTGCGCTACGAGGACGAAGAGGGGCGGCACGAGGTGCGGGCGGCGCTCGTGGTCGGGGCCGACGGGCGCGGGAGCCGGGTGCGGAGGCTCGCGAGGATAGAGCCCGTAAAGACCTCGCCGCCCATGGACGTGCTCTGGTTCAGGCTGCCGCGGGAGCCGGGGGATACCGAGGGCCTCGTCGGCCGGTTCGGGCGCGGCCACATCGCGGTGATGCTGGACCGCGACGACCACTGGCAGGCGGGGTACGTCATACCCAAGGGCACCTTCCCCGAGCTTCGGCACGAAGGCATCGGGGAGCTCAAGCGCCAGTTCGCCGAGCTCGTCCCCGAGTTTGCCGACCGCCTGGAGCACCTGACGGACTGGCGCAAGGTCTCGCTGCTCTCGGTGGAGTCCAGCCGCTGCCCGACGTGGCACAGGCCGGGGCTCCTGCTCATCGGGGACGCGGCGCACGTGATGAGCCCGGTGGCCGGCGTGGGCATCAACTACGCCATCCAGGACGCCGTCTCCGCGGCAAACATACTCGCCGGCCCGCTGCGGGAGAGCCAGGCGCGGCTGGTCGCCCTGGACGAGAGGCACCTCGCGGCGGTGCAGCGGCGCCGGGAGCTGCCGACGAGGGTGATCCAGGCGCTCCAGGCCCAGGTACAGAAGAACGTCCTGGCGCCCGCCCTCGGGTCGAGCGGGCCGTTCTCGCCCCCGCTTCTGCTCAAGCTCCTGCCGAAGATACCCATCCTGAGGGACCTCCCCGGACGCCTGATCGGGTACGGGGTTTGGCCCTCGCGCGTCAGGTAACCC
>JAUJMB010000234.1:1505-3216 GCA_030447045.1 Rubrobacteraceae bacterium
CGGGACCCGACCCCGTCCACATCCTCGCCCGTGGCGTCGTGCGCGGCGGCCTGCCGCCGGCACTCATCGCGTCCGCCCTAGGGACCACCAGGTCCACGTACTTCTCCCGGCCCGTCTCTCCGTTGTTCTTTTGTTCCGGCGCCCCTGATCTCCTCCCGTCTTCCCCGGCTTACCCCACGTGCCGCTACCTGGACACCAACGCAGGCGCCGTCCCGTTCGAGGCCGGGATGCCACGGTAGGCAGCTTTGTGGGCACCTACTTCGGCATGAAGGTCGGCCTCGGCGGGCGCGACCGGATCAAAAGGGTCGTGGACGGGAAGGGCGATGGTAGGGAGCGCTAACCAGGCCGCGCCCGCAAGTAGGAGGGGGGAGCGGTACGCGAAAGGGTCTACCTTTCGCGTACCGTTGCTCCGGGACCATGGAACGAGACCGGGGGTGCGCCGGCGGATGGGGGCGTCGGACCCGTGGTTTCGCGCGGCCGCCTCGCGACGAACGCCACGTCCGGATCGCCGTTTTCGTCCGGGCTCACGTTCCGCGCGTAGCGGGCGCCCGGGTCGGGACTCCGAGCAGGTCCTCGTAGAGGGAGCGCGTCTCCGGCGAGGGGGAGGTACCGTACTCCTGGCCCAGGACCCTCTCGCACAGGCGGTACTGCCTCATGGCCCTGGCCCTCTGCCCCATCCGCGCGTAGCACGTCATCAGGAGGCGATGGCTGTCCTCGTGGCAGCGATCCTTCTCTAGAGCCCGGTAGCACGTCCCTATGCTCTTCCTGAGCCATCCGGTCTCCATGTAGTTCGCGGCGAGCCGGTCGAGCATGTCCATGTAGGCATTGGCGAGCCGCTCTCGTTCGACCATCGTCCAGTCCTCGTAGAGGTCCTCCAGCAGGTAGTCGCCGCGGTACAACTCGACGGCCTTCTCGTACTCCTCGCTTGCCTCCTCGATCCGGCCTACGGCCTCGAGGCGGCGACCCCGCTCGTAGTGTTCGTCGAACTCCTCGACGTCGGTGCCGATCTCCAGATCCGGCCCCAGCCGGTAGTAGCCCTCCTCGAGCAACACGTAGCTCATGCCCGAAGGCGACGAGGGGCAGCCGGCCAGCAGCTTGCGCAGGCCGTGGACGGCAGAGTTCAGGGACCAGCGGGCCTTCTTGAGGTTGGAGTCGGGCCACAACCAGCCCATCAGGTGGTCCTGGGAGACGGGGCGGGAACGGTTGGCGAGGAGGTGCTTGAGGATGGTCAGCGCCTTGCCGTTGCGGCCGAGGGGCATGGGCTCGCCGTCGCAGAGCATCTCGAAGTGGCCGAAGAAGCGCACCCGCAGCGAGGGCCTGACGGAGGCGGTCTCCTCCACCGTGCGGCGGACGGCCTCGGGGGCTACGCCCTGGGCGCTGAACGCGCCGACCACGGATCCATCCGACCGGCGCAGGGTCAGGATGTCCGGGTCCCGCTCCAGGTAGTAACCGGTCGGCAATTCCAACGATAGTCCTTGCATCTTTCTCTCCGAACCCTTGACCTCAGGCAAGCCTACCCCGGTCGCATCGACAACCCGGTTGGGACGGTCGCTCGGCGATGTGCTGTTCTAATGCCGCGGCTCCTTTCCCGAGGGCCGAGAAGCGACGCCCCGCCCTTCCCACCTACCGGGGACCATCTGCACGAACAGCGTATCCCAGGCGCGAGACGGCCCGTATCACCCAAATGAATGATTTTCGTTGCGGGGTACGG
>JAUJMB010000235.1 GCA_030447045.1 Rubrobacteraceae bacterium
CGCGAGAACGTGAGCCCCTTGGAGAGGTTCGTCCTGACGATGTCCCCGTCGAGTACCTCCACCGGCCGCCCCCGGTCCCGGAGCTCCTTCTCCACGATCTCGGCGATGGTCGTCTTGCCGGCCCCCGAAAGGCCGGTAAACCACAGCGTGAACCCACGCTCCCTGTCGGCTCCATTCCTCTGCACCGTTGCTCCTCTCTGTAGATCAACCAACTTCCCGATGCCCAGTCTACACGCGCGGACGCGCCTCCTCCGAAGCCGCGCGAGACCGGGAGCCGTCGGGAACAATTGCCCACTCGTCTGGTAGATCCGCCGTCAAGCCCCGCCGGTCCGGGACGCAGGCGGGACGACACCGGCCCTGGCAGCGGGGTCGGGGGACCGCTCTGGCTGCTTTTCCTGATGCCTAGTGCCTGAAGCCTTCTATAAGAACCTCCACCACCTCGGGGCGGGAGAACTCGGGCGGGGGGTACTCGCCCTTCTGGAGCATCTCGCGCACGCGGGTACCGGAGAGGAAGACGTGGGAGGAGGGGTCGTGGGGACAAGTCTTGGCCGAGCCCATACCGCCGCACTCCTTGCAGAAAAAGGCGTGCTCGAAGAAGAGGGGGGTTATGCCGAGCTCCCCCGGCGCGAACTCTTCGAAGATGTGCTGGGCGTCGTAGGTGCCGTAGAAGCTGCCGACGCCCGCGTGGTCGCGGCCCACGATAAAGTGGGTGCAGCCGTAGTTCTTGCGGCAGAGGGCGTGGAAGACTGCCTCCCTCGGGCCCGCGTAGCGCATCGCCGCCGGGAAGACGGCGAGCATCGTCCTGTCCCTCGGGTAGTACCTCTCCAGGATCGTCTCGTAGGAGCGCATCCTGACGTCGGCCGGGATGTCGTCCGACTTCGTCTCGCCGACGAGGGGGTTCAGGAGGAGGCCGTCCACGGTCTCCAGCGCGCTCTTCTGGATGTACTCGTGCGCCCTGTGGACGGGGTTGCGGGTCTGGAAGCCGACGACGCGCTTCCAGCCCTTCTCGTGGAAGGCGGCCCTGAGCTCCTGGGGGGTGTGATAGTGGCGGGGGAAGGGGCCCCTGTCGGGGGGACGGATCATGTGCACCTCCCCGCCCAGCAGCACGTCCCCCCGACGGTAGAGCGCGGCGACGCCCGGGTGATCCCGGTCGTCCGTCCTGTAGACGTGCCTGGCCTCGCGCTCCCTGTCGTAGCGGTAGCGCTCGCGCAGCATCATGGTGGCGACCGGCTCCCCGGCGCCGTCGATGAGCGCTATCTCGGCTTCCTCCGGGAGCTCCCTGGCCAGCTCCTCGTCCACGGAGAGCGTCACCGGGAGGCTCCAGACGAAGCCGTTCTTCAGGTGCATCGTTTCGACGACGGAGTCGTAGTCGTCCCTGACCATGAAGCCGGTCAGGGGGCTGAAGACGCCCGTGGAGATCATCTCCAGGTTCGAGAGCGCCCGCGGCCCCAGCGGCACCTTCGGCATCCCCGCCGCCTCCCGCAGGCGCTCCTGGCGCTCCTCGGTCCCGACCACCCGGTCCACCAGCCGGCCGCCGTGGGGCGGGATGGGGCCTTCGCCCGGAACCTTGCCCACCTCCACCGGCCGGGGCGCGGCCCTGCTTGGCCGCGGGGTGGCGTGGATGGCGTGGGCGGCGAGCTCATAGTAGTAGGGGAGGCACCGCTCGTAGACCTCCTCGAGCTCCCCGGGAAGCTCCGGGTCGCGGCGGGTGGCCGGCTTTATACCCGTGCTCCTCTCCGCGGCGTCGTGCCAGCCCTCCCAGCTGTCCCAGTGCTCCACGTCCCGCGACTCCCACGTAAGGGAGCCCGACCTGAAGGGGATTTCCAGGTGCTCGCAGTAGGCGGCGAGCACGCCCGCCGGGTTCTCCGAGAACGTCATCGCGTCCACGACCGCGACGTCCTCGCCCGCCTCGGTGGCGTACTTGAAGAGCCTGTAGAGGTCCTCGTAGCCCGTCTCCTCGAACGTGAAGTCCGGCCACATCTTGTACAGGGAAACGAGCACGTACTTCGGGTCCCGCACGATAAACGTGTTGACGAACCGGGAGGCGAGCTCCGGGCTCAATACCCCCTTCGCCTGGTAGGCCATGTCCTTGACGAAGACGCGCTTCTCGCGGGGCGCGAGCACGTTCGCCAGCACGTTCTCGAAGGAGTACTCGGGCTTCGGTTCGGTGTCGGCGAAGCGGTCGCTCAGGCGGTTCGTACCGTAGTAGTAGGCGTTGGAGAAGGGCTCGTGGAGCACCTCGAAGTCGTCGCGCTCCACAAAGACGCGCTCGAAGGCGGTGGAGATGGAGCGCGGCACCGCCCAGAGCGCTATAGGTTTCGGCCGGCTCAAGCGGCGGGGACCTCCCTCAGGCGGCCCGTCTCGACCTCGTAGACGAAGCCGCGCACGGCGTCCTTGTGCGGGATAAACGGGCTCGCCTGGATGCGGGCCATCGACTGCCTGACGTCCCCCTCGAGGTCCGAGAAGGCCTCGAGGGCGAACTCCGGACGGATGCCGGTGTCGGCCTGGATCTGGTCCTTCACCGCGTCGTCGGTGAACGTGAGCATCCCGCAGTCGGTGTGGTGGATAAGCACGATCTCGCGCGTCCCGAGCAGGCGCTGGCTTATAACCAGCGACCGGATCTCGTCGTCCGTGATCACGCCTCCGGCGTTCCGTATAACGTGCGCGTCGCCCTCCTGAAGCCCGAGCATCCCGTAGACGTTGAGCCGCGCGTCCATGCACGCGACCACCGCAACACCCTTGGCCGGCGGCACCGGGAGATCCCCCTTGTCGAAGCCCCTCGCGTACTCCTCATTGTTCCTCAACAGATCGTCCGTAACGCTCACGCAACTCTCCTTTCTCTAGAGGTTTCAAGTTACCCACAAATCACGCCATGTTCGCCTTGAGGGCGTCGGCGAGCTGGTAGACGGGCGTCAGGGTCTCCGGGTTCTCCCGCTCCATGTACCGCACGAACTCCTCCTCGCCCTCGAAGTTCATCTTCGGGTTGGACGCCTTCTCGTCCCCGAGGACGGTGTGCCCGCGGCCCTCGTAGTCGTGGCCGGGAAAGACCAGCAGCCCATCCGGCAGCGCCCTGTAGGTGTGGTAGAGCGTGTGGTAGGCCCTGACCGCGTTGCCGTTCGGCAGGTCGGTCCGGCCGCAGGACCCTATGAGCAGCGCGTCGGCCGAGAGTATCCTGCCGGGCAGCAGCACGGAGACGAGGTCCTTGGCGTGCCC
>JAUJMB010000236.1 GCA_030447045.1 Rubrobacteraceae bacterium
AGGTCCATGATCTCGATGGGGTGCCCATCCCCCGCCGTCAGGTTGACGACCATCCCCTGCCCGATGAGGTAGACCCTGCGCCCGCCGGCCAGGGCGAACTCCTCGACGTTGCGCCGCACCTCGCGCGAGCCCGTGGCGACCTCTCTCAAGCTGTCCACGTCTATCTCCACGTCCACCCCGCCGGCGTTCGCGAGGATCGCCCCTTCGCGCATCCTCTCGAAGTGCTGGGAGGTGAGGACGTCCGGGCTGCCGGTGGCGGTTACAAAGATCTCGCCCTCCTCGCAGGCCTCGAGCGCGGGCAGGACGTCGAAGCCGTCGGCGTAGGCCTCGAGGCCGCGCACGGGGTCTATCTCGCAGACGCTCACGCGCGCCCCGAGGCCGGCAGCGTAGCGGGCGATGCCCTTGCCGCACCAGCCGTAGCCGAGCACGACGAGGCGCTTGCCGCCCATCATGAGGTTCGTGTTCTGCATGATGGCGGTTATGGTGGACTGGCCCGTGCCGTAGCGGTTGTCGAAGAGGTACTTGCAGCGGGCGTCGTTGGCGGCGAGGGTCGGGAACTCGAGGATGCCCTCCCGCTCCATCGCCTTGAACTTCGCCACCCCGCTCGTCGTCTCCTCGGAGGCCCCCCGGATGCGCGGCAGCAACCCTTTGCGCGTGGTGTGCGCGAGGCGGGTCAGGCCGGCGCGGTCGTCTATGAGGACGGCGTCGCGGCCTTCGGCGACCCGGTCGAGGACGCGCTCGAGCTCCCTGTCGGCCTCCATGGGGTCCGCCTCGGAGGAGGCGTAGACCGTCACGCCGCGCTCGGCGAGGGCGGCTGCCACGTCGTCCTGGACAAAGAAGGGGCCGGGGCTCGCGACGGAGACCTCGGCGCCGGCCTCGGCCAGCACCACCGTCAGGTAGGCGGTCTTCGCCTCGATGGGGAGGGAGACGCCGACGCCGAGGCCCTCGAAGGTGCCGTCCTTGAGGTACTCGTCGCGCACGCGGTTGAGGACCGGCGAGTGCTCGGCGGCCCAGTCGATCTTGCGGTGCCCGTCGGGGGCGAGGGATGGGTCCCTGACGAAGGATTCGCTCTGCATGGGGGTTCTCCTTCTATCTCACGCGCGGATGGCCGGCGTCCTCCTCGGCGGCCTCGACCTGCTCGCGCCCGCCGAGCATCAGGCTGCCGGCGACGATGAGGATGAGGAAGGGGATCAGGATCAGGCCGAGGGTCAGGCCCGCGGCACCCGTGGCGAAACCGGACGCGGCCAGTCCCTGGTCGTAGAGGCCGAGGCCGAGGGCCAGGCCGACGACGAGGGCGCCGATGCCGCCTACCCACACGAGGACGTTGCCCAAGGGCCCGCCGCGTCCGGCCGAAACCTCGTCGGGGCGCATGATCTCGGTCCACAAGAGCCCCCACCGCTTGACCCGGGGGTAGAGCACGAGCAGCACGACGGGCCCGAGCACGAGCCCCGCGATGGCGTTGTTGACCGTGATGATCGAGGCCAGCGCCGCGAAGGGGACGAACCCTATAAGGTCGTTGAACCAGGCGATCCAGACCGCGCACACCGCCGAGGCGAGGATCGTCACGGCCGCGTAGACGCCCAGCTTCTTGCCCGAGTTGACGTTCGGCTCCATGTTCTCCCCGCGCCTGAAGAACGAGCCCCAGAGCTTGTACGGCAGGAAGCCCAGGAAGAAGTTGCCGACAAAGCCGAAGATGCTCCCTATCCCCAAGGTTCCGAAAAAGTCCCCGATAAGGTTCCCGATCGCGGCCCCCCAGGCCCCCGCCGGGCCGAAGAGGAGCCCGAAGACGAACGGGAAGACGTTGGCGGGCCTGACCTCCGTGAAGCCGGGGATGATGGTGAACCCCTTGAACGGTATGAGCACGGCCGCGTAGATCGCGGCGCTCAGGGCGACCAGCACGACCATCTGCGTGTGCCGCCACATCGTAAAGATCTCCTTCATCGGTCCTCCCTGTGGTCGGACGGCTTCAGGTTTCAGCCGTCGGGTTTTTCCGCCGGTGGGCGGCTCCCCGCCGCCCGCTGGGACGGATCATCTCAAACCAGGAGAAGAAACTCCATCCCTCTGAAACCTGATGCCTGCGGCCCGAAGGGCGACCCTCACCTCGTCACGCCCTCCAGGCCGCCGTAACCGGCGAAGCGCAGGTAGAGCGCGACGGCGAGCAGCAGGGCGAACGCGGCCAGAACGAGGACGTCCCTGCGTCCCATGGCGAGGTGCATGAAGTACGTCCTCTTCGGGCTCGCCCCGAACCCCTTGGACTCGAGCGCCATGCTGAACACGTTCGTCGAGCGGATGGTCGAGACGAAGACGGGGATGAGGAGCGGCGTGTTCTTGCGGACCCGCTGGATGAGGTTGCCCGACTCGAGGTCCAGGCCGCGCGAGCGCTGGGCCTGGCTTATGGTCGAGCCGGTGGCCGCTATCGTCGGGACGAGCCGCAGGGCCGTCGAGACGGCGAACGCGAAGCGGTACGGGATGCCGAGCTTGACGAGCCCCGTCGCTATCTCCTCGTTGCGGGTGGTGGAGAGGAAGATCATGCCGGCTATGATCGTCGCGTCTATTTTTAGCGCCACCCCGATGCCGTACAGCAGCGCCTCCCACTCGACGAACAGGAAGAGCGGCGTCTCCCCCTGGCTGAACACGGACCACATCACGACGGTGACCAGCCCGATCATGACCAGGATGAAGCGTATGCGCTTCAGATTGACGAGCGACCTCGCCAGCCCCCCGAAAGCCACCACGAGCCCGAGCACCGCGAGCCCGTACAGCGGGTTGAGGAAGAGGAACGCCAGCACGAACGCCCCCACGAGCAGGAACATCTTTGTCCGCGGGTCGAGCCGATGGACCCACGTGTCCCGGTCGAGGTAGAGAAACGGGTCCAACTACCCCTCCCCCCCCTCCGTTACGCGCAGCATCTCGTCCACCGAGAGGACCGTGTGCCCCAAGGCGTTGCCCATGGAGACGATGTGCGGCGGCCGGAGGGAGGCGTCGCGCAGCCTCTCCTCCTCGGCGAAGACCTCCCGCACGGTCCCCGAGAGGACGACCCGCCCGTCGCGGACGACCGTGGCCCTGTGGGCGTACTCGGCGACCACCCACATCGTGTGCGTCACGACGATGATCGTCGAGCCCGCCTCGTTCAGCCGCCGGACGAGGTCCATCATGGAGCGCTGCTCGGCGTAGTCGAGGCCCGTGGTCGGCTCGTCCAGGATCAGGACCTC